>JAFGTS010000014.1 GCA_016933965.1 Deltaproteobacteria bacterium
CCTCCCGTAGGAGTCTGGACCGTGTCTCAGTTCCAGTGTGGCTGGTCGTCCTCTCAGACCAGCTAACCATCGTCGCCTTGGTAGGCCGTTACCCTACCAACAAGCTAATGGTACGCGAACTCATCCTTAAGCGATAGCTTGTAAACAGAGGCCATCTTTGGCTATAAGACCTGGGTCAAACAGCATTATTCGGTATTAGCCCGCCTTTCGGCGGGTTATTCCCAACTTAAGGGCAGATTATCCACGCGTTACTCACCCGTGCGCCACTGTACTCATTCACCGAAGCGAACTTTCTCGTATGACTTGCATGTGTTAGGCACGCCGCTAGCGTTAGTTCTGAGCCAGGATCAAACTCTCCAGTTTAAATTTGTGAAGTAAATTCACTTTTAATCTGAAAAGGACCCACAAGCTGCTATCCCACTATTTGATTGTTAGAGAACTCGAAAACGAGCCTAAAATCTACAATAAACGAATTCAGACTGTCAAGGATTATTTCTTTTCGCTGCAATATGTGAAAGAAAATTTCGCCATGCAGGGGGCGGTGTATACACTCTCATTTCGGTCGAGTCAAGACTTATTTTTAAAAAAAGACGACGGAACCGAAAATAATTGCGTTCATGCCGGCCGGTGACCGTGAAACGTGCCCGTTGACCTGATGTGGTGGAACGATGTAAAAGCAACGCTGACAATATGTTATGCCGGTTCCGATCAGTGACGCCTGCGGGTTCCCTTTTGAGGGGTGTTTTTTTTGTCGACGCAATCCTTCAGGCGGTATATGGTCTGGGGCGACCGGAAGGCGCGGCATCAGCCCGGACAGGAGAATCATTCGTAAAAGCTATGGAAAGACGAGTCATCATAGGAACACTGGAAGTATCAAACCCTGTTTTTCTCGCCCCCATGGCGGGTATCACGGATTCCATTTTCAGACAGGCGGTTCGTGCCTGTGGATGTTCTCTGTGCTTCACGGAGATGATCAGTGCCGCCGGGCTGGTTCGCAATACATTGAAAACCCTTGAATATCTGGAATCGTCAGACAGGGACAGGCCTCTCGGTGCCCAGATATTCGGATCGGACCCGGACGTGCTGTCACGGGCCGCCCGGTACATAGTGGAGCGTGGAGGAGCGGACCTCATCGATATCAACATGGGCTGTCCCGTCCGCAAAGTCATCAAAACCGGTGCCGGTGGGGCGCTCATGCGGGAGCCCGCCAGGGTGAAGGAAATCCTGCTGTCGATGCGAAAAGCCTGCGGTGCCGTGCCGCTGACCGTCAAGATCAGGTCAGGGTGGAAAAGGGAAGGTCCGCAAGCACTTCTTATCGCCCGCCTCGCGGAAGAATGCGGGGTTGACGCCGTCGTCCTTCACCCGCGGACCGTGGAGCAGGGATTCAGCGGTTCCGCCGATTGGGACCTGATAAGGGAGGTAAAAGAGTCCGTGTCCATACCCGTTATCGGAAGCGGCGATATCAGGAACGGAAAGGACGCCCGACGGATGCTCGACATGACGGGATGCGACGGTGTCATGATCGGCCGGGCAGCCCTCGGGAATCCCTGGATATGCGGGGAAGCTCTGCAGAGCCTGTCAATGGAGCCTTCTTCCGCCGTGTCCCTGGAAGAACGGGAACGGATGATACGTTGGCATCTGAACGCCATGGTCGGCCGGTATGGAGAAAAAGCGGGTGTCAGGAAGTTCCGCAAGCATCTCCTGTGGTACACAAAGGGCTTGAGAGGGGGGGCGCGATTCAGGGAAGCAGCGGCGGCCCTGCTTGAGAAGGACGTCATTCTTGAACGGCTCCATGAATACTTTGTCGAACTTGATACGATCTAAAGGCCTGTTGCCCGGATCCTCGCGCCCTGCTTTTTCGTACGTCGCAATGACGAAGGGTGAAGCATAACGCAGCATATGGGCTTTTTACGAAGTCGCCAATAGATGACGGTAAACGTAAAAAGCCTCAAAACGATAATATGAAGCGGCTTAGTAAAAAGTTCCAGAGGCAAGGCGTGCGAGTCCTGAGGAATGAGGCGTACTTTTCGTACGTCGCAATGACGAAGGGTGAAGCATAACACAGCATATGGGCTTTTTACGAAGTCGCTAATAAATAGATTCTTGACAATTATATAGTGACTTGGCATAATCCATAGACTTTTGGAATCGCAAGAGATTATTTTTAGCGGAGAGTGCCTGTGGATACGGTTGAAGTGGAAAAATTCAATGAACTGGAGCAGAAGGTAAAAGGTATTATTGAGGAACATGCCCTGATAAAAAAAAGGAACCGGGAACTGGAATCGATGCTTGAGGGGGCGAATGCGGAGCTGGCGGAGGCGAAGAACAGGATCAGGGCATTGAACGATGAACAGGGAACGGTGCGCGGCAGGATCGACGCTCTTCTGGGGATGCTTCGCAATATCGACGTTCCCGAGTAATCGGATGGTGTGAGCGGATTGAAAAAACGTTTTAACATAACTGTCATGGAACAGGATTTATCGGTTTTAAGTGATAAAGGGGATGAATATGTAGAGAGTGTTGTTGACTATGTGAATGAAAAAGCAAGGGAAATGCGAGAAGCCTCGGATCAGCTGACGGCTCTGAACAGTGCGATATTGGTTGCATTGAATATTGCCGACGAGTTGTTCACCCTGAGAGAAGAAAAACGACAGTTGAGCGATACGGTGCGGGGCAGGACTGAGAAATTGATTGAATATATAGACAAAAAACAGAAAGTGTTTGAACCCCTCAGGGGTGCGTGAGGTGCAGAGGACAGGCCGGCGAAACGGTTCCGGCCATTCCCCGGAAACACGGGGGCAGTGACAACCGGGAAGGTATGGCATTGATGAGATCGACAATGATGAGAAATCCGGTGCGAAGTGTCCATACCGAATTGTTGTCACTGAAATGTCCGGTATCCCTTGGGTGATCACTTTTTGTTTTTTTCCTGTCTGTTCCGCAATAGTTTTGCGAGGCTTCACGGGTACTTCCGAGGTCTTGCCGTCACCAGTTATCACCCTGGTTTCCCGCCTTTTTCATCCATAAAAAATTTCTCCATCGATATACGAGATTATGGGGGGAGGTGAAAGATTGGTATGAATGAAATGATAGTATTATTTGTCTGTGCCGGATTTCTGGCGGCGGGACTTGTGCTGGGCTATCTGCTCAGAAAGAAAGTTTCCGGCAGGTTCCTGGAATCTTCAGAGAATCTGGCCAAGAGGATTGTAGAGGAAGCCAAGAAAGAAGCGGACAGCATCAAGAAAGAGTCGATCCTTCAGGCAAAGGATAATCTCCTGAAGGCGAAGAATGAATTTGAAAAGGAGACTCGAGGGCGCCGGGCCGAGCTTGATAATGTCGAGAAAAAACTGCGCCTGAAAGAGGAAAATCTTGATAAGAGACTGGACATGATGGTCCAGAAGGAGACGAACCTGGAAAGACGGGAGCAGTCCTTCATAAACAAGGAATCAGCCCTGAACGAGAAACACGAGACACTTGACAGGCTCGTCACCGCACAGCAGGAGCAGTTGGAAAAGATCGCCGGGATTTCCTCCCAGGAAGCGAAAAACCAGTTGATGCAGGCGATGCTGTCGGAGGCGAAACAGGAAGCGGCCGGCATGATCCGGAAGGTGGAGGAGGAAACCAGGCGGGAAGCGGACAAGAAATCCCGTGAGATCCTTGCCTACGCGGTTCAGCGATATGCCGCCGATTTCGTGGCCGAGAGCACCGTTTCCGTCGTCAATCTACCTTCGGACGAAATGAAGGGCAGGATCATCGGGCGGGAAGGCAGAAATATCAGGGCTATCGAGGCGGCCACGGGAACGGACCTCATAATAGACGATACACCGGAGGCGGTCGTCCTTTCGAGTTTCGACCCCATTCGCCGTGAAGTGGCAAGAAGATCACTCGAGCAGCTGATCAGCGACGGAAGGATCCACCCCGGCCGCATAGAAGATGTGGTCAGAAAGGTGAAAGCGGAGGTCGATGATCTGATCCGTGAAACCGGTGAACGGACATCCTTTGATGTCGGTGTTCATGATCTGCATCCGGAACTGATCAATCTTCTCGGCCGCTTGAAGTTCAGGACGAGCTTTTCCCAGAACGTGCTGGTCCATTCCATCGAAGTGGCCCACCTGACGGGCATGATGGCCGCCGAACTGGGGATGAACGTCAGGGAAGCAAAACGGGCGGGACTGCTTCACGATATCGGCAAGGCGATCGATCACGAGGTTGAAGGGACCCATGCGGCGATCGGGGCTGAATACGCCCGCAAGTTCGGGGAGTCCGATCGTATCGTGCAGGCCATCGCCACCCATCACGATGACGGAAGGAACAACACCCTTCTGGGCGTCCTGGTCCAGGCGGCGGACTCTCTCTCGGCGGCGCGACCCGGGGCCCGCAGGGAAATGCTTGAGACCTATGTCAAGCGCCTGAGCGAACTGGAAGCAATCGCCGGGTCCTTCAGCGGTGTCGACAAATGTTTTGCCATTCAGGCGGGCAGGGAGATCCGGATCCTTGTGGAGAATGAAAAGATCTCCGATAATGATGCCGTCATGCTCTGCAAGGACGTCATCAAGAAGATCCAGGAGGAACTGACCTACCCCGGCCAGATCAAGGTGACCGTTATCAGGGAGATGCGGGTCAGTGATTATGCGAAGTAGGAATACGTGAACCATGAAGGTATTGTTTATCGGAGATATAGTCGGAAAACCCGGCAGAAAAGCCGTCGCCCGGCTCCTTCCCCGGCTCACGGAGGAATATCGGATCGATTGCACGGTGGCGAATTGCGAAAACGCCGCCGGCGGTTTCGGTGTGACCAGGGACGTGGTCGATGAACTCTACGGACTCGGCATTGATATATTGACCTCGGGAAATCATATCTGGGACAAAAAGGAAGTCCTGGATTTCATTGATGACTATGAAACGCTCCTGCGCCCCGCCAACTATCCCGACGGTGTTCCGGGGCATGGAAGCATAACGATGCGGTTTGACAATGGGACGTCTATCGGTGTTCTGAATGTGGAGGGGCGAGTTTTCATGAAAGATCTCGATTGTCCCTTCCGAAGGGCCAAACAGGAACTGGAGATTCTGCACGCCATGACACGGACCGTCATCGTCGATATGCATGCCGAGGCCACCTCCGAGAAGCAGGCCATCGCATGGTTCCTTGACGGCGACGTAAGCGCCGTCATCGGTACCCATACCCATGTTCAGACCGCCGATGAGCGGATCCTTCCCGATGGCACGG
Organism: Deltaproteobacteria bacterium; assembly: GCA_016933965.1. Taxonomy (NCBI): domain Bacteria; kingdom Pseudomonadati; phylum Myxococcota; class Myxococcia; species Deltaproteobacteria bacterium. Next base: position 5,228 of record JAFGTS010000014.1, read on the forward strand.
CCTACATCAGCGATGCCGGCATGACGGGCCCCTTCGATTCCGTGCTCGGCGTGAAAAAAGAGATCGCCATAGAACGCTTTCTCCGCATGACACCCAACAAATTCGACGTGGCCCGGGGAAACGTCCGGCTTCAGGGGGTCGTGATCGACATTGACGATGAGACGGGGAAAAGCCTGAGTATAGAGAGGATTGATGTTCCATTGGAGCAGTGATCTCGCAGCAGTTGGATTATTTATCCGGTCGACAATACATTGAATGAGAAGGTTTTGATAGATGAGCGTGTATGATGTTCTGGAGGAACGGGGGTTTGTCGAGCAGGTGACCGACGAGGGGCCGATCCGTGAGATCCTGGCGAAAGAGAGCATAACCTGTTACATCGGGTTTGATCCTACGGCCAGGAGTCTCCATGTCGGAAGCCTTGTTCCGATCATGTCTCTGGCCCACATGCAGCGCCACGGTCACCGGCCCATCGCCCTGGTGGGGGCCGGCACGGCCCTGATCGGTGACCCGAGCGGTAAAACGGAGATGCGGCGGGTCCTCACACGCGGGGAGATCGATGAGAACGCTGAGGCCATCAAGCAGCAACTCTCCCGCTATATCGACTTCAGCGAGGGGAAGGCTGTTCTGCTAAACAACGCCGACTGGCTGATCCCCCTCAACTACATAGAGTTTCTCCGTGACGTGGGTCGCCACTTCAGCGTGAACCGCATGCTGGCCGCCGAGAGCTACCGGATGCGGCTGGAAACGGGGCTCAGTTTCATCGAGTTTAATTACATGCTCCTGCAGTCCTATGATTTCTATCATCTCTACCGGCATCATGACTGCATCCTGCAGATGGGCGGAAATGACCAGTGGGGCAATATCGTGGCCGGGATCGACCTCACACGGCGCCTTGCCGACGGGAAGGTCTTCGGCATGACCTTTCCCCTCCTGGTGACCTCCCAGGGGCACAAAATGGGGAAGACCGAGAAGGGAACGGTCTGGCTTGATCCGGACCTGACGTCCCCCTATGAGTATTTTCAGTATTGGATGAATACGGAGGACGCCGATGTGGAAAGGTTCCTGGCGTTCTTCACCTTTCTGCCCGTTGAGGAGATAGGGGAAGCCGGCAAGCTCAGGGATGCCGAACTGAACATGGCGAAAACCGTCCTTGCCTATGAGGCCACGAAGGTTACCCATGGTGAGGAAGCGGCCCTGGCGGCATGGAAGGCATCGTCGGGGGCCTTCAACCTGCGGGCGGTGCCGGAAAACCTCCTTCCCTCGAGCTCCATCCCGCGGTCTGCGGCCGCCGCGGACGTATCGGCGATCCCCTTTGTGGAGAAGGAACGGAAGGAAATAGAAGCGGGCATTCCGGCCTTTGAACTGTTCCATGAGGTCGGGCTCTGCTCCTCCCGGGGGGAGGCCCGGCGGTTGATCAGTCAGGGCGGATGCTACGTGAACGGTGAGCCTGTGCGGTCCTTTGACGACCGTATCGATGCTGCGCATATCGATGGGAACGGTGAGATACGGTTGAGAAAAGGGAAAAAACGATATACCGTTATCAAAGTGCTGTAGGAAGCCGCCCCGATCGTCACGGGGGAAAAGGCGGACATCTCTCATGAAAGGGTCGACCGACGACCGAGGAGGATGACATGAACACGCGGGAACTGATTACAATGTTGAACAAGGACCTTGCCGATGAACACGCGGCGATCATCCGGTACCTGATCCATGCCTATCAGGAGGGTGAGGATACGCCGCTCGGTGCCGGCCTTCTGTCCCGCTCGCGCGAGGAGATGTGGCACATGCACTGGCTCGGTATGATCATCTGCGATCTGGGCGGGGAACCCGATTTTTCCCCGGGACCGTACCCCTTTGATCCCACGGACAGGTCCACTGTTCTTAAATCCTATATCGACTATGAGCTCAAACTGATCCCCCACTATAACGCCGAGGCGGATGCCGTTGATGATCCCCATATCAAGCGGGTGTTGCGACGGGAAGCCTGGGAGTCGGCGATCCATGCCCGGAGATTTCAACGGATGCTCGACAAGCTGTCGCCGGAAGAGGCATCGAGCCTCGCCGTGAACGATCATGAACTTCCGGAAGCGTTCCTGGAGAAACTCCAGAAGGAAGTGGCCGCGCAATACACAGGGATGCTCCGTCATATCCGCATGTCCTGGATGTTCCAGAAAGAGGACAGGACGGGGTGGCGGTTGATGGACCAGGCCATGGAGAAGATGAAGCACCTCGCCATGTTCGCCGAAGCGGCCGCGGAGGACGGGGTGGTCCCGCGCCTGAAAGCGGAGTCCGTCAACACGGGAGCCGCCGTATCACAGGCGTTGCAGCGGGCGATCGAGGACATCAGCGCGGACCTTGAGCGGTATTCGACCCTGACGGACGAAGAGGAGTTCAGGAAACATGCGGGACTCGCTCTGAAAATGGACCTCACCGTTCAGCAGCTGGAATACCAGGCCGCCGAGATCGGTGACTGGCTGAAGAGGAAATAACCGGTCCCCGGCATGTCAGGGAATAACACCGGCGGCCCGGAGGTCATCGATCTCATCCTCGCCGTACCCGAGCCAGTCTCGAAGAATGAGATCATTGTGCTCGCCCAGTTCCGGAGCGGCCATCCTGAGGCTTTCCTCGGACCGGGAAAACTTGAAGGGGATGCCCGGCACGGCTATCTCGCCGAACCTTCTGTGCCGGACCGTGGCAAGCATGCCTCTCGCCCTGAGATTGGGATCCTCGTTCACGCCGTCGATATCGTGGGCGGTGCCGCAGGGAATCTTTTTCTTTTCCAGAACGGAAATGATGTGATCGGAATCATGGACCGACGTCCACTCCTCGATCCGCCGGACCGCTTCGGCGTGATTGTGGATCCTGGTCACGATATTTGAGAACCGTTCATCCCTGAGCATTTCCGGATGCCCCGCCGTTTCTGCGAGGTCCTGCCACTGGCGCTGGGTGAGGGCGACAATGGCCACCTTGCCGTCCCGTGACTTGAAGAATCCGTAAAAGGGCATGCGGTCCTTCGAATTCAGCACGTCGTCGGGTTTCCTGCCCAGTCTTTCCGTCACGGCCTCCATGATGGGACCCATGGCCCGGTTGATCATGGCCCGGTAATTATTGAAATAGAGGATATCCTGCATTGACAGATCGATGAACTGACCTTCTCCCGTTTCCCTTCGGTGCATCAAGGCCAGGAGCAGGGCGATGGCGCCGTAGGCCCCGCACATCAGGTCTCCCCAGTAATTCGACGGTGGTTTCAGGTTTTCCCGGTCATCCCAGAACTGGCCGGACACCGCCTGGGCGACGATATCGAACGCGGCCCGTTCGGGATTGATCCCCTCGGACCCGAAACCCGACAGGGACAGATAGATGATGTTTTCCTTCAAATCCTTCAGGTCGTCATAACCGAGGCCATGCCTTTCAAGCGTTCCTGGTATGAGATTGTGGACGAAGACATCCGACACGGTGGCCAGTCGTCTGATCATGTCCCGTCCCGGGAGGGTTCTCCAGTTCACGGATATGCCGTACTTGTTGCGGTTGAAGACGGAATAATTGCGCTCCGCCCCCGGCAGGAGCTGGAATATCATCCGAAGGGCGTCTCCATGGGGGAGTTCCACCTTGACGACCTGGGCCCCCATGTCGGCGAGGATCTGCGTGCACCGTGAGCCGCTGATGAACTGGGTGCAGTCGATGATCCTGATGTTTTTGAGAATTTCCATGATCCGCCTCCGTTCAGAACATGCATTTCTCCGGCATGAGGCCGGTGTCCGGCCGTATGTTCACGCCCCGCGCTTCAAGTTCCTGCCTTACGATCGTGCCGTCGAGATCGCGAGGTGTCACGTTCCGCGTGATCGACAGGGCGGCGCCAGTCCCGGCCGCCTCCCCGGTGCTCATGCAGGTGCCGCTGATCCGCAGGGCCGACTGAGCGACGCGGTCGGCCGAAATGCACCGGCCGGCGGTGAGGAGGTTGTCCACCTTCAGAGGGACAAGGCACCGGTACGGTATGTCAAAGGGTTCATGATTTTCATAGCGGCCGACCTCTGTGTCGTCGATGGGATGAACATCGATCATGTAGCGGCATGAGGTGATCGCGTCCTCGAACCGCTTTCCCTGCACGGCGTCGTCCTCGGTCAGCTTGTATTCGCCCATGACGCGGCGTGTTTCACGGATGTACACGTGGGTGGCCGTCGCGGCCACATATGAACGGGTGAAATAGGGGTGGTGCCGAAAGACCGCAGCGGCCTCCATGACCTGCCTGTGCAGGGTGATCTGGGCGCTCGTGAGGTCGGCTGCGTTCGTTCCATCCACGTTCTTCATGTGAGACAGATTGACCAGCAATCTCCCCGGACTGACGGGAAGGGGGACACAAAAACTGACGTCGTAGGGCAGTGTGTATGCTATCTCCGCGTTCCGTGCCGTTTCCGTCAGGAGCGGGCCGATAAGGTATATCCCGCCGAATTGCATGGCCGGAAGGTCCTCGATCATACCTTCGTTGTGCAGGTGAAACAAAAGCGAAACGGAAGGCATCAGGCCGTCCTTATCCCTTCCCTTTTCAAAGGGTGCGCCTGCCATGGCGGCGATGTCACCATCACCGGTGCAGTCTATTACCCGTTTTGCCATGATCGCCTGCCTTCCCGATTTGTTCTCGATAATGACGCCCCGAATGCTGTTCTCCTCAATGACCGGCCTGACGCACATCGTGTGGAGCAGGAGATCCGTGCCGGATTCCGATACCATCGAGAGGGCCACATGTTTGAAGGACTCCACGTCGAAGGTGTTTGCCGATGAAAAATCATACTCGATCTCGGCCGGGTCGCGCCTGATGTAGCCGCCGATCGCGGCCATCCGATCGAGAAACTCTTCCAACAGACCGCCTTTCCCCATGATCTCCGGCAACGGGTTGACGAGGTATGATGTTGCGGTTCCGCCCAGGAATCCCTCCTGCTCGAGAAGCATCGTTCGGGCCCCGAAGCGCCGGGCCGCGAGTGCGGCGAACAGGCCCGAGGTGCCTCCCCCGCAGACCAGTACGTCAACGGAATCGATGATCGGTATCTCCCTGGCTTCTTCGTGAAGATATTCCTGCATGGATGTTCCCTCCTTTGCTGGAATCGGACAGCCGATCGGGACCTGAGAGGTTCCTTATGAAATGACGACCGCGTCCTCGGGGTCGGGCTTCGGCGGGAAATAGGTATTTTTCGTGCGGCAGTAGAGTCGTGTGAGGAACATGATCGGCCTGCGGACAGGATACATGTATTTCGGGAAAAAGGTCAATTTATTCAGCTTCTCGAATCCCTCGATCATGGTATCCGCATCCCAGGAAACCGTCTCGGCGGTCTGTTCGAACTTCCAGGTATTGTAACGGTCCGCCAGTTTCCGTGATCTGAAGACCGCTTCAAAGTGAAGAGTACCGCCGAGAACAAGCGGTTTCATCTCCGATGCCCTTTGGACGGCCTCGGCGGCCTTTTCACGCAGTCTCGCCCTGCCTTCCCGCAGGTAGCGGCGGCTCGCTTCGCCCGCGTTGTAGGCTTCATGCCGTTTGTCAACCGCTACCGGGAGCGCCCATGGCAGGGCCTGCAGCGCCTGCTCCAGGGCCACCTCTTCTCCGGACACGAGTCCGATGGGGACACCGAATTCGCCGAGATAGGCGCCGTAAATGTCCATTTCGCAGGCCCGCCGGCCGTTTATTCGAACGTCTGAAAAGATGCCGTAGTGCGTATGGGGGAAAAACGCCTTTTCCGTGCCCGACGCGGCATGGATGGCAACGTACAGGATCAGGTCATACTCCCGGACGGCGCCGAAGAAGGTAGGCCTGATGTAATGGCCGCCCACATAGCGGGCACGGCGGTCGAGCCGGTCGATGATGCAGTTGAACCCCATTTCGTGAATATCCTTGACGGTGACCGTGCGGGCACCTCCCTCAAAGGCCCCCTGTACGGCGTGGTTCACGTCCTCCGTCAGGCACGAACGGCCGTACTGCCACTCGGGTGTTCCCATCCGGCACTGGCGCATCCGCCAGATGCCGAAACTTCCCTCGATGTCGGCGAAGACGGCAACGTTCATGTTCCCTCCTCAAAAACGGTTCTTGAAAGTGCATCGTGGTTATTTTTCTGTCGCGATCCTCTCTCTCAGCGACCTGTTGATAAGTTCCTTGTTGTATGCGGCGAATATGTCACGACGCGACAGGATCCCGACGATCTTTCGCCGGTTGTGTTCGTCAACGACCGGAAGCTGTTCTATGTTCCTGAAACCGATTTTCTCCAGCGCCCTGTCAAGACTTTCATTTTCCGTTATCGTAATCACATCGGTTGTGGCGATGTCTTTGACGATAATGAGGTCATCCAGCCCTTCCTCGAAAATGATTTCCTTGAAATCCTGAAATGTCACGATCCCTGAAAGCAGGTTCTCCCCGTCGACGACGGGAAATCCGGCATGTTTCCCCTCGATGGTCGTTCTCATGAGGTCCTTGAGGTGCATGGTTTCCGGAACGGTCATGACGTCCTTCGTCATGGCGTCCTTGACGCGAAGGGATTTCATAATGTTCATTTCCCGTCCGGCCTTGATGTCTATTCCCCTCCGCGCGAGCTTCAATGTGAAGATGGATTCCCTGTTGATATAGGATGCCACAACATAACCGATGATGCATGACAGCATGAGCGGGGGGAGTATCTTGTAGGTTCCTGTTATTTCAAAGATGATGAGGATGGCATGCAGGGGACCGTGGGTCGTTGCCGCCAGGACCGCTCCCATGCCGACGAGACAGTACGCACCGGATGTCGCCGTAAATGAGGGGAACAGGGAGTGTGCGAAATACCCGAAGGTTCCGCCCGCCATCGCCCCCATGAAGAGAGAAGGCGCAAAGATACCGCCGGCGCCGCCGGAACCGATCGTCAGGGAGGTCGCCAGTATTTTGACGAAGATAAGGATCAGCAGGAGGTACCAGGCAAGATGTCCCCACAGGGCGAGTGAAATGGTGTCATAGCCGACGCCGAAAACATGGGGAAGGAAGATGCCGATGACGCCGACCAGAAGTCCTCCCAGGGCCGCCTTCAGGTATTCCGGAAAGTGCAGGGAGTTGAAAAAATCCTCCGTTCTGTAGAGGCAGGTGATGAAGAGAGAACCGACCAGCCCCGCTATAATGCCGAGAAGAAGATAGAGGGGGAGCTCGAGGGGGCTCACGAGTGTATAGTGAGGAACGAAAAACGCAGGGTGATCGCCGAGATGCGCCCGGGATATGACCGTGGCGATGACCGATGAAATGATGATGGGACTGAACATGGCGATCCCATAGCTGCCGATGATGATCTCCATGGCGAACATGACACCGGCGATGGGCGCGTTGAACGTTGCCGCGATTCCCGCAGCCGCGCCGCACCCGACGAGGGTCCGCATCCTGTCCGATGAAACCCGTGAGATCTGACCCACGAAGGAGCCGATGGCGGAGCCGATCTGAACGATGGGTCCCTCTCTTCCGGCCGACCCCCCCGACCCGATGCATATCGCCGCCGTTATTGTTTTCGCGAAGAAAACCCGTTTCCTGATCAGTCCGCCCCTTATTGCCACGGATTCAATGGTCTCGGACACACCGGGACCTTTCGCCTCGCGGGCGAAGAAATAGATGATCGGGCCTACAATGATGCCACCGGCGAAGGGGGGGAGCAATTTCGCGTACCAGGGCAGGCGCAACAGATGCTCAAGGTACGAAAGACCCTCCGGCCTGAAAAAGAGAAGCTTGAAAAGATCGATGAGAAGCCGGAAGAGAATGGCGCCATATCCGCCGAGAATCCCGATGATCATGGCAAGGATGAGCATAACGGCATGTTCGTTCATGTTGAATTTCGGCAATGCGGGTATGACGTGTTTTTTCATGAAGTTCCTGCGACCCTGTGGTGGTTTCAAAAGTATTACCTTTTACATGTCTGATATTTCAAGAAAAATATTGAAAACTTCGTAAAAAGTCCACAGGGGGGTCGCGCTTCGTTCCTTCCCCCGTGGTGTTTTCGGCTCCGCTGTGCTATAGCTTCTTCCAGTATTCCCGTTATCCCGGAGGAGCGCATGAAAATACGGTCGGCCGAGTTTATAAAAAGCGCGGAATTTCCTCCTCAGTTTCCCGATGACGCCCTGCCGGAGATCGCCTTCGCGGGACGGTCGAACGTGGGAAAATCCTCACTTATCAATACGCTGGTCAACAGGAAGAACCTTGCCCAGACCAGCAATACCCCCGGGCGGACACGGCTGATCAATTTTTTTCGTATCAACGACCTGTTCTATTTCGTCGATCTTCCCGGCTACGGGTACGCACGGGTCCCGGCCGCCATGAAAAAGAAATGGGGACCCATGGTGGAGCGTTACCTGGGGACCCGGCAGACCCTTCGCCTGGTTATCGTGATCCTCGATGTGCGCAGGGACCTGTCGCCAGACGACCGCTCACTCATCGACTGGCTGGAACATTATGCCATACCGGCCCTGTTCGTCATTACCAAGACGGACAAACTGTCGCGCCACCAGATACGCATAAAGTGCGATCTCATCAAGGCGTCTCTCGCACCCTCTCCCGCCGCGGTCATTCCCTTTTCGGCCCGATCGGGGAGCGGCAGGGACGAGGTGTGGAAACACATTACCGACGTACTCTCCCGTTAGTGGGTTCGCGTTTTGGACGGTGCCGTCTTTTTTCTTTCTAAAAAACCATCAAAGAAGCAAATCCAGCTTGACAACCAGGGTAAATTTTGATAGCGACTGCATCGGTTCGATGACACTGACCGACGGTCAAATGTTGGAAATATATTCAATGAAATCCGAGGTGTATATACGGTGGTAAAAGATAGCGAAAAAGTCGGTGCTGTTATGGTAGTGGGTTCGGGGATCGCCGGTATTCAGGCATCCCTGGATCTTGCGAATTCGGGTATGAAAGTATACCTCGTCGAGAATGATATCAGCATTGGCGGTATCATGGCCCAGCTCGACAAGACCTTCCCCACCAACGATTGTTCCGCCTGCATCCTTTCCCCCAAACTGGTTGAAGTCGGGAGACACCCGAATGTGGAGATACTCACCAACAGGACGGTCCTGTCGGTGGATGGTGAGGCCGGCAGATTCGATGTCCGGTTGAAAAGAGCACCGCGGTACGTGGATATCAGCAAATGCACCGGATGTGGTGATTGCGCCGGTGTCTGTCCCGTTTCCGTTCCCTCCGCTTTTAATGAAGGTCTTGATGAGCGGAAAGCGATATACCGCAAGTTTCCCCAGGCGATCCCGAGTGCCTTCGCGATAGACAAACTGGGAACGGCGCCCTGCAAGGCGGCATGTCCCACACACATCAGCGTCCAGGGGTATGTGGCGCTCATCGCGGCGGGCAAATACAAGGAAGCGCTGAAACTGATCAAACAGGAGAACCCCTTTCCCGCCGTGTGCGGCCGGGTCTGCAACCATCCCTGTGAATCGGCCTGTAAGCGGGCGGAAGTGGATGAGCCCGTTTCGATCATGTACCTCAAACGGTTCGTGGCAGACCTCGATCTGAACGATGAATCGAAATATATTCCCGAAGTCAAGGACAAGAGGGACAAGAAGGTCGCCGTCATCGGCGGTGGTCCCGCCGGTCTCACGGCAGCCTACTATCTGGCCGTTGAAGGATACCGGGTCACGGTCTTCGAGGCGCTGCCCGTCGCGGGCGGCTGGCTCTCCGTCGGTATTCCCGAATACCGCCTTCCCAAGGACATCATCAATGCCGAAATAAAGATCATAGAGGAGCTGGGTGTCGAGATCCGGCTTAATACCAGGGTCGGGGTCGATGTTTCCTACGACGAGCTCAAAAGAGATTATGACGCCGTCTTCCTGGGGGTCGGTACCCATGTGAGCAGCAAGCTGAACGCGCCCGGCGAAGACCTCGAGGGCGTCGTTCACGGCATCGATTTCCTCAAACGGGTCAACCTTGGGGAAAAGGTGTTCCTCGGCAACAAGGTCGCCGTCATCGGCGGTGGAAACGTGGCGATGGATGCCGTACGGACCGCACTGCGAACGGGCTCGAAAGAGGCATTCGTCCTCTACCGCCGGACCCGCGCGGAAATGCCCGCGTCACCGGAAGAGATAGAAGAGGCCATCCAGGAAGGGATCAAGATGGAATTTCTGGCGGCCCCCGTCAGGGTCCTTGGTGACGGCGGCAAGGTGACCGGTATCGAGTGCATCAGGATGGAGCTGGGCGAACCGGACGCGAGCGGACGGCGGCGCCCCGTACCCGTCAAGGGGTCCGAATTCACCATCGACCTCGACGCCGTCATTCCCGCGATCGGCCAGCAGACCGACCTTTCCTTTATTTCAGAGGACAGCGGGATCGCCGTGAACAAGTGGGATACCTTCGAAGTCGATCCCGTTACCTTCATGACCAGTGCCGAAGGGGTTTTCGCCGGTGGTGACGCCGTGACAGGACCCGCGACGGTCGTTGAGGCCATCAATGCCGGCAAGGAAGCGGCGAAATCCATCGACCGCTATCTCCGCGGCGAAGATGTGAAGGCGGGACGTGAGCGGAACTGGAAGGAATGCATTGCCGACAAGGGTGATGTGAGCTGGATGCCGCGAGAAGCCCGCCCGGAACTGAGAGAACTCGATGCGAACGACCGGAAGACCCATTTCAGGGAGGTCGTTCAGGCTTACACGGAAGAAGAGGCCGTCAGGGAAGCCAATCGCTGCCTGAGCTGCGGTGTCTGCTCCGAATGCTATCAGTGTGTCGAAGCCTGCATCGCCGGTGCCATCGATCACGAGATGAAGGAAGAGGAAGAGACCATAGCCGTCGGTGCCATCATCGCGTCACCGGGCACGGAGCTCTTTCATGCCTCTCTCCGCGGTGAGTACGGGTTCGGCGTGTATGACAACGTGGTCACCAGTATTCAGTTCGAGAGAATTCTCTCGGCCTCGGGTCCATACTTCGGCCATGTACAGAGATTGTCCGATGGAAAGGAACCGCGGAAGGTCGCCTTCATCCAGTGCGTCGGTTCCCGTGATGTCAACTGCGGCAACAGCTGGTGCTCGTCGGTGTGCTGCATGTACGCCACCAAGGAGGCGATCATCGGCAAGGAGCACGCCAAGAACCTGGAGCCCACCATTTTCTATATGGATATCAGGGCCTATGGAAAAGACTTCGACCGTTTCGTGACACGGGCGAAGGAAGAATACGGCATCCGCTATATCAGGGCCATTCCATCGTCGGTGAAGGAACTGCAGCAGACGAAGAACCTTCTCCTGACCTACGTTCAGGAAGACGGGACGCTGGTCGAGGAAGAATTCGACATGGTGGTCCTTTCCGTGGGGCTCATGCCGCCCCGGGAGGCAAAGGAGCTGGCGGCGAACCTGGGTATCGAACTCGAAGAGCACGGATTCGTCAAAACGTCGCTGGAGAACCCCGTACAGACCAGCCGTGACGGTGTCTATGTCTGCGGTGTCTTCGGCGGTCCCAAGGACATTCCCGAAACGGTCATGGAAGCAAGCAGCGCCGCCGCCTGTGCCGAAGGCCTTCTCGCGTCGCAGCGTGGCACCCTGATCAAGGAAGCGGAACTGCCCGCCGAGATGGATATGCGGGGGACTGGCCCCCGGATCGGCGTTTTTGTCTGTCATTGCGGTATCAACATCGGCGGCGTCGTCGATGTGCCTGGCGTTGTCGAATATGCCAAAAGCCTTCCAAACGTGGTCTACACCACGGACAACCTCTTTACCTGTTCCCAGGATACGGCGGTAAAGATGGGAGAGGTGATCAAGGAACACAATCTCACCAGAGTGGTCGTGGCATCCTGCTCACCGCGCACCCACGAGCCGCTTTTCCAGGAGAACTGCGAGAAAGCCGGCCTGAACCGCTATCTTTTTGAGATGGCGAACATCAGGGACCAGGATTCCTGGGTCCACATGCACGAACCCGAGGCTGCAACGGAAAAGGCGAAGGACCTCGTCCGGATGGCCGTTGCGAAGGCGCAGTTCCTGAAACCATTGAAACCGGGACAGCTCAGCGTCAACAAGGCGGCGCTCGTCATCGGCGGCGGCATCGCCGGTATCACGGCGGCCCTCTCGCTGGCGGCCCAGGGATTCGAATCGCACCTGGTGGAAAAGGAAAGGGAACTGGGCGGCAACTATGGAAAACTGTACTACACCCTCGAGGGGCTTGACACCCGCGCGCACCTGGCGAGGCTCGTCGACGAGGTCCGGAAGAACGAACTCATACACGTTCACACCGGTGCTGAAATAAAGAGCATCGAGGGGTTCATCGGCAATTACAAGACGACCGTCACCGCTGCGGGCAAGGAAGAACAGTTCGAGCACGGTGTCGTCATCGTCGCCACCGGCGCCTATGAGTATCAGCCGAAGGAATACCTGTACGGGCAGCATAACGCCGTGGTGACCCAGAGAGAGCTTGAAGAACTGCTGGCGACGAAGGATCCCCGCGCGGCGAAGGCGAAGCGCGTGGTCATGATCCAGTGCGTCGGCTCGCGGTGCGAAGAGAGACCGTACTGCAGCCGCTACTGCTGCAGCGAGGCGATAAAGAACGCCCTGAAGCTGAAAGAGCTCGATCCCTCCGCTGATGTGACCATCCTTTACCGTGACGTACGCACCTACGGATTGAAGGAGGATTATTATAAGAAGGCCCGCGAAGCCAACGTAAAGTTCGTTCGCTATGAGGAGAACCTGAAACCGGAAGTGATCAGCAACGGTTCGAAGATCAGGGTGTCGACCTTTGATTACATCCTGAACGAGACCGTTGAAATGGAAGCCGATCTTTTGGCACTGAGCGTCGGTACCATACCGAACGCGGGGAACGAAAAGGTCGGCATGATGCTGAAAATACCCATCAATCAGGATGGATTCTTCCTCGAGGCGCACGTAAAGCTGCGCCCCGTGGATTTTGCCACTGACGGCGTGTTCTTCTGCGGCATGGCCCATTCACCGAAGATGAGCGACGAGTCCATTTCGCAGGCGAACGCAGCCGTGTCACGGGCCTGCACCATCCTGACAAAGGACTTCATCGAAGCCGAAGGCAAGACCGCCTATGTCATCAAGGAACGCTGCATGGCCTGTGGTCTGTGCGAAGCGAACTGTCCCTTCGGTGCCATAGAGGTTGATGTGAAGGAAGGATGTGCGGTGGTCAATTCCGTTCTGTGCAAGGGATGCGGTGTCTGCACCGCTTCGTGCAGAATGAACGCCGTCGATCTGAACGGATTCAATAACGAAGAGATCCTGGCGCAGATAGCCGCTCTGTAACTACCATATCCAAAGAACGAGGATTGTATGGCTGATAACAATAAAGAAGATCAAAACTGGGAACCCAAGATCGTGGCCTTTGTCTGCAACTGGTGTACCTATGCGGGGGCCGACCTGGCGGGGATCAGCAGAATTCAGTATCCACCCAACGTCAGGCTGATACGGCTTCCCTGTTCCGGAAGGGTCAATCCCTTCTATGTCGTCAAAGCGCTGCAGGAAGGGGCTGACGGTGTTCTCGTATCAGGTTGCCATCCAGGCGAGTGTCACTACCTCACGGGAAATCTCTCGGCCCGGAGAAAGTTCTCCATGCTGAAAAATTTCCTGACCTATGTCGGGGTCGAACCCGACCGAACGCTTTTTACGTGGGTTTCAGCATCGGAAGGCGAGAAGTTCGCTCATGTCATCAAGGGTGTGACCGACAAGGTAAAAGCCCTGGGACCGGCGAAAAAGCTGGTGAAGAAGTTCGATTAGGCGATGCATTGCGAAAACCAAATACTGGGAACGAGGAATCTTAGGCTGTGAAAAATATTGAGAATCAATTGCGGGAAGAAGCAAAAAAACTGCTGGATGACGGTAAGGTCAACGTCATTGTCGGGTACGAGGAAGGAACACTTCCCGGGCAGACGACACCCTGTTTCATTGAAAGTTCGGCCGACGCCGACCGGCTTGTTTGGAATCCCTTCTGTTCCATGAATCTGGCAAAGTACGTTCATGATATCATCCATCGTCACAGGGACTCGCAGAAACGGGCGAAGCCGGAAGAACGGACGAAGAAGATCGTCGGTGTCGTGGCGCGGGGCTGTACCACGCGGTCACTCATTCTGAACCTGCAGGAGAAACAGTACGAAAGAGAAGAACTGGTCATTATCGGCGTTCCCTGCACAGGGTACGTGGCCCGCAGGAAACTTGACCGTGCGGCCGGTGGAAAAGAGATCATCGGGTGTGCCGTCAACGGCGACCGGTTGACGGTGACCACCGCCGGTGGTGACAGCGACATTCTCCTGAAAGACATCATTTCCAACAGCTGTATGACCTGTCGATATAACAATCCCATCATATCGGACATCATGGTGGGAGATCCGGCCCCTCCCATGGAGCCCGGCAGGGAATACGACGCCGTAACGGAATTCGAGAACAAAACAGAGGAGGAGCGCTGGGCCTATTTCGCCGGGGAGATGGACAAATGTATCCGCTGTTACGCCTGCCGGAATGCCTGCCCCTCCTGCTACTGCAAAGTATGCTTCCTTGAGCAGAATCAGCCCAAGTGGATCGGCGTCGGCGTCGAGGAGACCGACACCCAGGTATTCCAGTTCATGCGGATGTTCCACATGGCGGGCAGATGTGTCGATTGCGGTTCCTGCGTCGAGGTCTGCCCCATGGGCGTGGATCTGAGAACATTCCTCAAAAAACTCGATAAGGACGGATTTGAACTTTTCGAACACCGGGCCGGTGAGTCTCTCGAGAGCCTGCCGCCGCTCAGTGTCCATTCGATGAACGATAAAGAGGAATTCATCTACGAACCGGAGTAAGAGAACAATAAACGGAGTGAACATGGGAACGTTTTTAGAAGAGATCAATGAGAAAATCGGGGGAGTCCCCATTCAGGCCTGCTACCACTGCAGAAAGTGTACAGCCGGGTGTCCGGTGGCCTTTGCCATGGATTACAACCCGAACGCCGTCATCAAGATGATCCAGATGGGGAAGCGTGATGAGGTTCTGAACAGCTCGACGATCTGGCTCTGCGCCTCCTGTGAAACCTGCGTAACGCGCTGCCCCAACGAGGTCGATATCGCCCGGATGATGGACGTGTTGCGGGAAACGGCGATCGAGAACAATATCGAGCCGAAAGAAAAGAATATTCTGAAATTTCATGAAGCGTTCCTATCGAATATCAAGTTCGGCGGCAGGATCAACGAGCCGCTCATGATCATGCTCTATAAGATGAAATCGGGAGATTATTTCTCCGACCTCGGGATGGGAATGAGCATGTTCATGAAGGGGAAGATAAAACTTCTGTCCCCGAGAACGAGTGACATGAAATCGGTGAGAAATATATTCAAAGCAACCGGTAAATAGAGAAGAGACGGCCCTGTCATCGCTGTTTGCCGATGTTGAAGGAGGCTATCGTTGAAAGTTTCATATTATCCAGGATGTTCGCTGCATGCCACGGGAAGGGAGTATGACGAGTCCGTTAAAGCCGTCAGCACGGCATTGAATATAGAACTCAATGAGGTGGATGACTGGTCCTGCTGCGGAGCGTCATCGGCCCATATGACCAATTACAAGCTCTCCGTCGCGCTTCCGGCAAGAAACCTGATCGCCGCCGAGAAAAATGAATGGGACGTCATGGTTCCCTGCGCCGCCTGTTTCAACCGGTTCAAGTCCGCGCAGCACCACCTTGAGAAGGATGAGGCGTTGCGCTCTGAAATAGAAAACGCTCTCGGCATGAAGTACGCCGGTTCGGTGGCGGTCCGGACACCGATCGATGTCATTTACAATGACATCGGTATCGATGCGATCCGGGAACTGGTAAAGAAACCCCTGGAAGGCCTGAAACCCGTCTCCTATTACGGATGTCTGCTCCTGCGGCCGCCCGAGGTGTGCCAGTTCGATGATTACGAGAATCCCTACATGCTTGACGCGATCATGAACGGTCTCGGTGCGGAATCGCGCAAATGGTCCTGCAAGACCGACTGCTGCGGAGGAAGCCTGACCCTGGGGAAAACGGAGATCGTCATCAGGCTGGTGGACCGTCTCATGACCATGGCCCGCGAAGCGGGGGCCAATTGCCTGGTGACGGCATGCCCCGTCTGCTTTGCGAACCTCGATACAAGGGCGAGTGAAAACGTGGTGCTCCCGGCGTTTTACTTTACCGAACTCATTGCTCTTGCCCTGGGGCTTGAGGGATACGATTCCTGGTTCAGGATGCACAACGTCAATCCCCGTCCCCTGCTGAGCTCCCTGGGGCTTGTGTAAGCATGAGGGTTGATTACGAACAATCCTGAAAGCACATAACTAAAAAAGCTGACTAAGGAACGATATGGAAAAGAGAGTGATTAAAAAGGACGCCCTGGCCGGTATTGTACAGAAACTGGCGGAAGATACGCTGGTCTATGCGCCGGTTCAGGAAGAGGATCAGGTACTCTTCAAGGCTCTGAAACAGGGAATGGCGCCGTTGATCGACTTCGCGAACGCGAAAAACGCGCCGAAAAATTTCTTCTTTCCCCAGACGGAGACAATGCTCAAGTTCTTTCGCAGTGAGCGGGGCAGGGAACTTTCCGAGGTCGTCGAAGGATCTCCCGAGGCGATCCTGTTCGGCGTCCGTCCCTGCGATGCGCGGAGCTTCGTCCTGCTGGACGCTGTCTTCAATGATCCGACATATAAAGATCCCTATTACATCGAGAGAAGAGAAAAAACGACAATCGTCTCGCTGGGCTGTGTCAACCCGCCCTACACGACCTGTTTCTGCACCTCCGTCGGTGGCCACCCCCTTTCTTCGGAAGGTGCCGACGTGATGCTGACGGAGATGGAAGAGGGATATCTGGCCGAGTTTCTGACCGAGAAGGGTGAGAAGCTTCTGGCCCGTCTGGGTGATCTGTCGGCGGCCGATCAGGGGTTGGATGAGAAAAAGAAGGAAATCTCCGCAGCAGCTGAGGGTAAGATCAAATCCCATATTCCGGGTAAAGAGATCAAACCATGGCTCGATGAGAATTTCGAACATCCCTTCTGGGATACGATTCATAAAAGCTGTCTTGCCTGCGGTACCTGCACCTATCTGTGTCCCACCTGCCACTGCTTTGACATCACCGATGAAGTGAAGGGCGACGGCGGGCAGCGTATCCGCTCCTGGGATTCCTGCATGTCCTGGCTTTTCACCATGGAAACCTCGGGCCATAATCCGAGACCGAGCCAGAAGGAGCGATGGCGCCAGAGACTGATGCACAAGTTCCGGTATTTCGTTGACAGATATGGGGCGATCGCCTGTGTCGGTTGCGGCCGGTGCGTCATGTACTGCCCCGTCAATATAGACATACGAAAGATTGTAACGGATATTTCGAAACAATAGTGTGTGGAGATGGTAATGCAAACGAACCCTTATGTACCGATACCTGTCAACGTCGATAAAATCATCACGGAAGTGACGACCAAGGATATCAAGACGTTCCGCCTCGCCTTCGTGAACAAGGAAGATGAGGAAAACTTCAAGTACCTTCCCGGCCAGTTCGCCGAGCTTTCCGTCTTCGGAAAGGGCGAGTCACCGATCGGGATCGCGTCCTCACCCACGCAGAAAGGTTACATTGAATTTACCGTGCAGAAGGCCGGTGTGGTAACGAGCGAGCTCCACGCCATGGAAGAAGGGACCCTGATGGGTGTACGAGGCCCCCTGGGGAACACCTGGCCCATCGATTACCTCGAGGGAAAGAACATCGTCATCGTCGGCGGCGGGTTTGCCTTCACCACGCTCCGGTCGCTGCTCAATTACATGATAGACGACGCGAACCGCTCCCGGTTCCAGAACATCACCGTCGTGTACGGCGCCCGTGAGCCGGGTCTCCTGATCTACAAGGACGAGCTTGCACAGTGGGAGAAAAGGGACGACATTAATCTCAATGTCACCGTCGACAAAGGGGATGAGACTTGGAAAGGTCGCGAAGGATTCGTTCCCACGGTCTGTAAGGAAGTGGCCCCGAGCTCTGAAAACGCCGTGGCTGTCATATGCGGGCCTCCCATCATGATACGGTTCACCCTGCCCGTCTTCTTCGATCTCGGATTTTCCAGGGAGAACATCTATACCTCACTGGAAATGAGGATGAAGTGCGGCATTGGAAAGTGCGGTCGCTGCAACGTGGGACACAAGTATGTCTGCAAGGACGGCCCCGTGTTCTCACTTGCCGAACTGGACGGCTTGACGAAAGAATACTAAATACAGTCTGATAGAATTCATCCTTCCAACCAGAAAACGGATGTTTATCCTTTAAAAAGGATAAACATCCGTGCTATAGTCCGCGAGCATGTGAACGCCCGGCGGCCGCGCGGGTATTCGCAGTATACGTATTTTACGGCTTTGTAGGAAGTCATCATATCAATCTGCAGAATTTCAATTCAGGGGGTGTCAAACCTTGAACAGGATCATCGATAAGGAATCAATATCGGAGAATGTCATACAGATGGTCATCGAAGCGCCCGAGATCGCCCGCAAACGGAAGGCGGGGCAGTTTGTCGTGCTCATGACCGACGAAAAGGGGGAGCGGATACCGCTCACCATTGTCGACGAGGACAGGGAAGCGGGAACGATAGACATCATCTATCAGGTCGTCGGGAAGACAACCGCCTGCCTTGCCGCCATGAATCCGGGGGATGAACTATTCAGCGTTGTCGGACCCCTCGGCAAGGCGACGGATATTGAGCAGTTCGGTACCTGTGTCTGTGTCGGCGGCGGTGTCGGTATCGGTGTCGTGTATCCCATCGCGAAGGCGCTGAAAGAGCTGGGGAACCGGGTCGTATCGATCATCGGGGCCCGGTCGAAGAACATCCTTATTCTCGAGGAGAAGATGCGTGCCGTGAGCGACGAACTTCTGGTCGCCACCGACGACGGGAGTTATGGCCATCACGGTTTTGTCAGCGATGTTCTCCAGAGCCGCATCGATGCGGGAGAGACGATAGACCGTGTCTTTGCCGTCGGTCCCGTGCCGATGATGCGGGTCCTCTCGGAACTGACCAGGCCCTATCACATTCCGACCATCGTCAGTCTCAACCCGATCATGGTCGATGCCACCGGCATGTGCGGCGCCTGCCGCGTTTCCGTCGGCGGCGAGACAAAACTTGCCTGCGTCGACGGTCCGGAATTTGACGGGCATGAGGTTGATTTCGGCCTGCTGGCGAGCCGCCTGAGGATGTACACGGAACAGGAAAAAGAAGCAATAGACCATCTGGAGTGTCAATGCCATGGACGAAAGTAAGAAGAAAAAGGAAAAGGTCCCGCGGCAGGGCATGCCGGAACAGGACCCGGGAGAACGGGTGCGGAACTTTGATGAGGTGCCCCTGGGATACACGGAAGAACAGGCCCTGCTCGAAGCATCACGCTGCATTCACTGTAAAAAACCCCTCTGTGTCAACGGGTGTCCTGTCGATATCGATATTCCCGGCTTCATTGCACTGATCACAGAGAGGGATTTTGCCGGCGCGGCCCGCAAGATCAAGGAAACCAATTCATTGCCGGCGGTCTGCGGCCGTGTCTGTCCCCAGGAAAGCCAGTGCGAGGCGACCTGCATCCTCGGCAAGAAAGGCGATCCTGTGGCGATCGGACGGCTCGAGCGTTTTGTCGCCGACTTTGAGCGTGGCACCGGGGAGATCCTGATCCCGGAGATGGCGCCGAAAACGGGCAAGCGGGTCGCCGTCGTCGGTGCCGGACCGGCGGGGCTGACCATAGCGGGGGACCTCATCAAGCTCGGCCATGACGTGACCATATTTGAGGGCCTTCACAAGTCCGGCGGCGTCCTGATCTACGGCATACCGGAATTCCGTCTTCCCAAGAGCATCGTTGATGCCGAGGTAGATTTTCTGAAGCGCATGGGTGTCGAGATCGTCACCAACGCCGTGGTCGGGAGACTGAAGACCGTGGATGACCTCTTCGCGGAGGGGTATGATGCCGTTTTCCTGGGTGTCGGCGCCGGCGCGCCGGTCTTCATGAACATCCCCGGCGAAAACCTGAGCGGCATATACTCGGCCAATGAATACCTGACCCGGTCGAACCTGATGAAGGCCTACCGGTTTCCCGAGTATGACACGCCTATCGCCCGCGGAAGAAACGTGGGCGTCATCGGCGGCGGGAATGTGACGATGGATGCCGCCAGGACAGCCCTTCGAATGGGCGCCGAGAACGTCTATGTCATCTACCGGCGAACCGAAACGGAAATGCCCGCCCGGATAGAGGAAGTACATCACGCCAGGGAAGAGGGCGTGCAGTTTCACCTGTTGACCAATCCGGTCGAATATATCAGCGACGAGAGCGGCTGGGTGAAGGGTGCCCGGTGCATCCGCATGGAGCTGGGTGAGCCCGACGAATCGGGACGGCGGCGTCCTGTGCCCATTGAAGGTTCGGAATTCGTCATCGACGTGGATATGGTGGTCGTTGCCATCGGGACCATGGCGAATCCCGTCATTCAGGCTACCACGCCCGGTCTGGAAACGAACCGGCGCGGCTATATCATTGCTGATGAGGAAACGGGAGAAACAACCCGTGAGGGCGTGTTCGCCGGCGGTGACATCGTGACCGGGTCGGCGACGGTGATACTTGCCATGGGCGCCGCAAAAAAAGCCGCCCGGGCGATCCATGCCTACCTAAAATAAATGGGGTCAGGTCTTGCAATATAACATTTACGGCATTTTTTGCCCCTTGGTCTTTTCAATCCGGCGAATTGTTCTACTGACCGTCGTATAATGGACACCGATAAGATTGGAAATTTCATTCATTGTATATCCATATTCCACATAGGCACGATATATTAAATTCCCTCGTTCTCTCTTGTCCTTTCCTTCCAATTCGATGCGTAAATCCTCAAGAGACGGGCGATTTGCGAAACGGTGTTCTCGTGGGACCTCCCTTGCGTCGTGTTGTTCTTCCAGGTGAGGCTTTAGCCTGTCAATAAATTCTATCGAACCAAGGAATATCTGTCCCTTCACTTCGGTCCAAGGTGGTTTTTCATCAATGCCATCATAAATATATTGCGTATACGCCTGTATCGCTTTTTCTCTTGTTTCACCAAATTGCAGAAGAAGCCAATCAATTGTGAGAAATGGAGGTTTCTGAGTCATTCCCGCCATTGCCCGATAGCTGCTCCATGGCCAGCGCTCAGGACCCGACACAATTCCTGTCCGTACCGGATTCAGAACAATGTATCGACACAATGATAGCAAGTAACTTTCTTTTTCGACCAGGATCGCCTTGTACCGTCCCTGAAAGAGATGACCAACATTGTTATAGCGATAGTTGAACTTCTGTGTATAGACACCGTTGAGATGTCTCATCCCCTTGGAAAGATTACCATCCGGTGTCTCTATCACGAGATGGTAGTGATTTTTCATCAGACAATATGCATGGCAAAGCCAGTTGTATCTTTCCACAACTGACTCAAGCACGTTGAGAAAGGTGTTTTTATCGCTGTCATTACGATAAATATCATGTCGGGCATTACCTCGCGAGGTAACATGGTATATCGCATAAGGATATTCTATACGAAGTGGTCGTGCCATATAACCCCCCCTTGGTTCTAAAAATGTTATAATGCAAGACCTGACCCCAGGTTTGGGTTTCAGCCGTCTTTTCGATCCCAGTCGTAGGGGATGTGCCCGCCGTGGGGCGGATGGCGGTGTTCGTCGGACTCCTCGTAATCATAGACTTCCGTCGGCGCGTTGATCACGATGGCCTCGGCCTCGGAGACACACTTGAACCCGTGACAGACAAGGGGAGGGATGTGCAGCAGGATCGGGTTGTGCTCACCGGCGAAGAATTCATTTATTTCCCCGCGGGTGGGTGATCCCTCGCGGTCGTCGTAAAGGACGATCTTCATCATGCCTTTCACCACGGCCATATTGTCGGACTGCGCCCGGTGATAGTGCCAGGCCTTGACCACGCCGGGATAGGCAGTCGTCATGTAGACCTGCCCGAATTTTTCGAACACCTCATCGTCGTTGCGCAGAATCTCCATCAGGCGTCCCCGCTCATCGGGAATCACCCGCAGCTTTTTGACCTTTACGCCCTCGATCATAGGATCTCCCCCTTGGAAATGATTGTCACGGCTTGTTCGCCCCCGTCTTTGCCACCAGATTGCTCGCGTTCAGGAGTGACTCGAAGGTTCCCGCGTCGGTCCACCAGCCCTCGAGGAAATCACAGGTCATGGTCCCTTCCCGGATATAGTGGTTGTTGACATCCGTTATTTCCAGCTCTCCGCGGTCCGACGGTTTCAGCGTCCTGATGACGTCAAAAACGGTCCTGTCGTACATATAGATCCCCGTCACCGCGTAAGATGAGGCGGGCTCCTTCGGTTTCTCGTCTATGCGGACGATCCGGTCTCCCTCGAAGGCGGGGACACCGAAACGCTGGGGATCGGGTACTTCCTTGAGAAGGATCTTCGCCCCCCGTTCCTGTTTTTTGAAGGACTCGACGGCGCTCCTGATATTCTTTTCGATGATATTGTCACCGAGAACGATGACGATCCGGTCATCGTCGGCAAAATGCTCAGCCAGGCGGAGCGCGTCAGCGATACCTCCTTCTCCTTCCTGATAGGTATAGTTGATATGCTTCAGGCCGAAATCCTTCCCGTTTCCCAGGAGCCGCAGAAAGTCGCCGGCGTTGTTGCCGCCGGTCACGATCAGTATCTGGTCGATACCGGCATTGATGAGGGTCCGAAGCGGGTAGAATATCATGGGCTTGTCGAATACGGGGAGAAGATGCTTGTTCGTGATCTTCGTAAGCGGGAACATGCGGGTGCCGAGGCCCCCGGCCAGTATGATGCCTTTCATCGATTCCTCCTTCATATACGGGTGGTTCCGCATATATAGCACAGGTGGTCCCGGCTTCGCCACCCGTATTGTCTGGATACCAACCTGAAAATCACATAAGAGCCCTTCTTTACAGAACTGGAAACCTGTAGTATATGCTTCCACAGTCGCTCAATATCAACCGAGGGGTATCGATGAACGATAGGGATTACATGGAGCGGGCGATCCGGCTCGCCCGAAAGGGAGAAGGCCGGGTGAGCCCGAATCCGATGGTCGGTGCCGTCATCGTCAAAAAGGGCATAATAATCGGCGAGGGCTACCACAGGCAGTTCGGCGGTCCCCATGCCGAGATACAGGCCCTTCATAATGCTGTTGAACCGGTCGATGGGGCCACCTGGTATGTTACCCTCGAGCCCTGTTCCCACCATGGAAAGACACCGCCCTGTGTCGATGCGATCATCGCGTCACGGCCGGCCAGGGTGGTGGCTGGAGTGCAGGACCCCAATCCGGTCGTTGGGGGCAAGGGGTTGGAAAAACTACGCAAACAGGGGATCGACGTCACGCTCGGAGTGCTGGAGGAGGAATGCCGGGAGTTGAACGAGACCTTTTTCACCTTCATGACGACCCACCGCCCCTTCGTTACACTGAAATACGCCCAGACCGCGGATGGAAGGATAGCCGCGGGAACCGGTGACTCACGGTGGGTCAGCTCCGAGCCTTCCCGGCGTTTCGCCCATATGCTGCGGTCACACCATGACGCCATCCTGGTGGGTGTGGATACGGTGATCCATGATGACCCGGAACTGACGGTCCGGCTGGTGCGGGGCCGGAATCCCCTCCGGATCGTCCTGGACTCGACGCTGCGTATTCCCGATAATGCCCGGATCCTTCGGGACCAGGACCAGGCCAATACGGTGGTCGTCGCCGCTGAAGGATGTTCAGAGAAACGGCGGCGGAAACTGCTGGACCGGGGTGTCGAAACGATAACCGTCCCGGCCGGTGATTCGGGTATCAACCCGGAAACGCTCCTGATGGAACTGGGGAGCCGAAGCATATCGTCCCTCCTGGTCGAAGGGGGCTCAAAGGTCATCACCTCTTTCCTGAAGGAGCACCTCGCGGACCGGCTCGTGATCATCACGGCCCCGAAGATACTGGGCGCCGGTATTGAGGCGGTCGGCGACCTCGACAGCACGAGCATCGATGATGCCCTGCAGCTCTCCCTGCGCAGGATCACCCGGAAGGGAGACGATGTAATACTCGATTACCGGATGAAGAGAAGGGATTAGAGCAGGGAAATGTCCTGGTACGCCGTTCATACCCGCAGCCGTCACGAGGATCGTGTCCATGCCCGCCTGACGCAGAAGTCCATCGACACCTTTCTTCCCAAGATGGAAGTGTGGAGCAGGCGGAAGGACCGGAGAAAACGGATACAGGTCCCCCTTTTTTCCGGTTATCTCTTTGTTAATATTGAAGAACTGACGAATGAGAGAAAACTTGACGTCCTGACGACGGCCGGTGTGGTCAGGATACTCGGAAGACCTGACAGCAGCAGGCCGGAACCGGTTCCCGACGAGCAGATCGAGGCGGTGCAGCGTCTTGTCAACTCCGACGTGGAGCTCCAACCCTTTGAATATCCTCGGGCGGGTGAACCGGCCCGTATCGTGGACGGCCCCTTCAAGGGTATCGAGGGAACCGTTATCAGTACCGATTACCGCAAGAATCTTTTTGTCGTTTCCATTGACATCCTGCAACGATCCGTTGCCATTCGGGTCGAGGGATTCCAGATAGAGAAGGTGTGAGGGCCTCAAAATAGGGGGATTTCCTCTTCAAGATCAATGAAGGCTTCCAGTGCCTCGTCTTCCAGAAGAAACTCCTGACCACGGTATTTCGGGGAAAAGTGAAAGAGGACAAACCGCTTTACCCCGGCCTTTCGCGCCAGTTCGCCCGCCTGGCGTGCCGTCAGATGGTATTTCGCGGCGGCCTGCTCGGCCTCCTCGTCAAGAAAGGGTGCTTCGATGAAGAGGATGTCGGCCGATTCGGCCAAGTCTATGATCTTCCTCGCGTTTTCCTCGCTGTACACGGCGTCCGCCACGTAGGCCAGCTTCTGGCCCGGCGTTATCATGACAAGGCTGTCCCGCAATCTGCCCAGCGGCATCGTTGCGGCTTCCCCGCCCCTCCCGGTCTTCACTGTTCGGGGCAGGGAGACCGGCGTCTCGTCGGGTTCATTGCGCCGTATACGGTCTTTCAGGTCAGCCAGCCAGTCGCCCTGGGGAAGACCGAGCTCTTCCAGGGCGTTTTTCATGATATTGATATGTTGTTTCTCCTTCAGGGAGAAGGCGAGGGAGGGTATCCGGTGATCGAGAAAGGCGGTTTTCACGATACAGTCTTCCCGGTCCAGAAGGACAGCGGAGGTGTCCGTCATTTCGCCGGTGACTTCTCCGCTGAAGGCGTTCCGGCACTCGAATCGCTTCGTTATCCTTTTGTTTTCATGAACTTCCGTGACATCGATGACGAAATCATTACTGTAGTTTCCCACCAGGTTCCAGCTGTAGGCGCCGATCTTGCTTTCCACGTTGGTGATAAACCCCGGCGGACCGAAGAGAGAAAGGTGCCTGTCGCGCCCCAGGCAGATCCTCAGGATGTAATCGAACCCGATGAAGTGATCCATGTGGGTGTGGGATACGAAGATATTGCTGAGTCTCAGTATCTTTCGCGACGGGGTGGCGCAGAGATTTCCCACATCAAAGAGAAAGGCTTCATTGCGGTGCTTGAATTTCACATAGACACCGGGATCGGCGCAGGGTTCGTTGATGAGTTCGGCCGAAAACATGGTATCACTTTACCTGTTGATTTTTTTTGGGAAAATCACTATAAACGAGGGCTCCGGCGGAGTCAAGGATTACCCGCGGAGGAAGAGAGCTCGTGAGCTCGTGAGTTCATAAGCTCTTGAGTTTTTTGCAGTGTAGTTGCCCGATCCATCGGGCGTTTTGAAAAAGCGCCGATAAATAGGCACACTACTATTTTCCTCCCTTTGTAAGGGGAGGCCGGGAGGGATTTATATTTACAAATCCCCCTCAATCCCCCTTTTTCAAAGGGGGAGGCGGGTTTTGTCCCGCACTCAGGCACTCAGGCACTCAGGCACTCAGGCACTCAGGTACTCAGGTACTCAGGTACTCAGATCATGTTCGCTGTATCAGAACAGAAGGAAAAGGAACTGCTTGACAGGATGGAGAAGCTCGGGGTCCGGGATGAAGACCTGCGGGAGACGTTCGTCAGGTCCTCGGGTCGCGGCGGGCAGAAGGTGAACAAGACCTCCAGTTGCGTCCATCTCATCCACAAGCCCACGGGCCTTATCGTCAAGTGCCAGCAGGAGCGGTCGCAGGCGCTGAATCGATTTCTGGCCCGGCGGATCCTCCTGGACCGCCTTGAACGGATAGAAAAAGGAAGACAGAGCGCTGAAGGACAGCGCATCGAGAAGATAAAAAGACAGAAACGAAAACGGTCAAAGCGGGCCAAGGAGAAAGTTCTGCAATCGAAGCACCTGCAGTCTGAGAAAAAGATGCGTCGCGCGAAGATCCCTCTTCCCGAAGGGGAGTAGGCCCGGCTTTTTCAAGGCAAAAAAAGGGGGAAGTCGCTCTTATACGCTCCCCCTTTTTCCCTATGAGACCACAATCACTATCCGACGATGTACTTCAGCAGCGGATTGGCATACAGGATCGCCAGAGCAATAACGAGCGCGTAGATCGCGATGGACTCGGTCATTGCCATACCGACCAGCATGGTAAGCATGATTTTGCCCTGTGCGTCAGGATTTCTGCCCACGGCGTTCGTGGCTCCACCCGTCGCCTGCCCCATTCCGAGACCGGGACCGAATGCACCCACACCCATTGCAATACCGGCCGCGATGATACTGCACGCGAGAACAAGCGCCTTTCCCGATACGTCGCCACCTGCGGCTGCTTCCTCAGCGGCGAACGCGAAGGGTGCCGTTACCATCAGACCCGCCAGGGAAATCATGCAGTACATGATGCCTCTCAACATTTTTCTCATACCGTATCCACTCCTTTCATTGATTTTTTCCGCTCCGCCGGTCAGAAAACATCCTCTCCCATAACCGGTATGGCACGGGTCGGAACTTCTCACCATTGTAGCAGATGGGACCTCTTTATCTGCAAGAAAAACGATTGTCAAGCAATATTTAGATATGCTAAGGAAAATTTCCATCGAGGTAATTTTTGTCATGATTTTTCCGGCCATTACGGAGAAAGAAAAATCGATCGCCCGGGTCGTGCAGGGTGACCTCCCCCTTGTCAGGAAGCCTTTCGAAGAAGCCGGCCGGCGGATCGGAACAACGGGAGCGGAGGCCCTCGAAACGATCCGGTCCCTTGTGAAGCGCGGCATTATCAGGAAATTCGGCGCTATTCTGAAACATCGTGAAGCGGGATTCAGGAGAAATGCCATGGTGGTCTGGGCGGTGCCGCCGGAGCGCTGTGAGGAGATCGGGGGAAAACTGGCGGCCTGCCGCGATATTACCCACTGTTACGAGAGGACACCTCCCTTTGAGGGCATCTACACGATCTTTACCATGGTCCACTGCCGGGATGAGGAACCGGAGCAGCGGGTCGCCGCTCTCGCCCGGCACATCGGCATCGATTCTTATGCAATTCTCAGAAGTCTCGAGGAATACAAGAAGAGCAGCATGGAGTATTTTTCATGAAAAAGAAGTCAGCCGTCTATTTTGAAGAGGCACAGAACTATATCCCGGGTGGCGTCAACAGTCCCGTCAGGGCCTTCAGGTCCGTTCAGGGCGACCCGCTTTTCATCTCCCGCGCCTCGGGGGCACGAATATATGATGCCGATGGAAAAGAATATATTGACTACGTGGCTTCCTGGGGTCCCATGATCGCGGGACATGCGCATCCCGCCGTTGTGACGGCCATTCAGGAGGCCGCCGGAAGGGGAACCAGTTACGGCGCGCCGACGGAACTGGAGATCGAGATGGCCCGGTGCATCGTTGAAGCCTTTCCCGCCATCGACATGGTGAGAATGGTCAACTCCGGAACGGAGGCGACCATGAGCGCCGTCAGGCTCGCCCGCGGCGTGACAGGGAAAAATAAAATACTGAAATTTGAGGGATGCTATCACGGACATGTTGATTCCCTCCTCGTCAAGGCGGGATCGGGCGTGGCTACCCTGGGAATACCCGGAAGTCCCGGCGTCCCTCCGGAATTGGCGGCATTGACCGTTACCGTTCCTTACAACAACATCGACGCCGTGAGGGATGCCCTTGACGAATACGGTACTGAGACGGCCTGTGTCATCGTGGAGCCGGTAGCCGGGAACATGGGTGTTGTCCCGCCTCTGCCGGGGTTCCTCGAAGAGCTCAGGGAAATAACCCGCAAGAAAGATGTTATCCTCATTTTCGACGAGGTCATTACCGGCTTCCGCCTTTGCTACGGCGGGCTCCAGAACCTGGCCGGCATCGAACCCGACCTGACCTGTCTCGGAAAGATCATCGGCGGCGGTCTCCCCGTGGGGGCCTTCGGCGGCAGGAAAGACATTATGGAACAACTGGCGCCCCTGGGGCCGGTCTATCAGGCGGGAACCCTCTCAGGGAACCCCCTTGCCATGGCGGCGGGGCTCGCCACGCTGAAGATATTACGGGAAACGGACGGCTATAAAGATTTGGAACGGCGAACCTCCTATCTCTGCGAAGAGACGGACGGCCTTTTCGTTGAAAAGGGGATCCCCCTCACCATCAACCAGGTCGGTTCGATGTTCACCCTTTTCTTTACGCCGGCGGCCGTCGTTGATTTTCAATCGGCCAACGCCTGTGATACCGGGCGCTTCGCGTCCTTCTTCAAAGGCATGCTTGAAAGGGGCATCAGTATGGCGCCCTCCCAGTTCGAGAGTTCCTTTCTGTCGCTCGCCCACAACGACGAAGATATTGACCATACTCTCCAGGCCTGCAGGGAGACGCTTGCGGACCTGTGAAAACCTCTCCACGGGTACATTGTTCATCATCTATCACCCCCCCTTTTCTCTTTGACAGAGTACGGCTGTTATTATATAGACCTAACTCCATGAGATTTCATAAAAACCTTACGGGTTACAGGATATTGCGCCACCGGGGAACCACTATTGAAGGAAGGGTGTTTCATCCGACGGGGATATGTTTCCCACTGTGAATGAGGAAAGGTATGGCGCAGTTCATGTAATTCAAAGGGCGAAGCTGTACATTTTTTGAATGAAGGAGCCGTTTCACATGACGCAGAATGAACCAGGACAGGACAGAGAACTACAGGTTGATTTGAAGGAAGGAGCCGTTTCCGTTTCCCCCGCCGGTGAGGCCTTTCCGCTTCCCCAGGAAGAAGATTACGTTCGCGAGTACAAGCGGCTGCAAACGATCGTTGCCGAGCAGCGTCAGATAGGGCGGGAGATCGTGGTCGTCATGGGCGTCGGTTTCGTCGGCGCCGTCATGGCGGGGGTTGTCGCCGACTCCATCGATAAGAAGACCGGTGAGCCCCTGAAGTTCGTCATCGGCATGCAGCGACCGTCTGCCCGCTCCTACTGGAAAATACCCCTCATCAATCGCGGTGTGGCACCTGTTGAAGCGGAAGACCCCGAAGTGGTCCCCATGATCAGCCGCTGCGTGCTTGAAAGGAAAAATCTGATCGCCACATACACCTATGACGCCCTCTGTCTGGCCGATGTCGTGGTCGTCGATGTGCAGTGCGACTACTTCAAGGAAAACCTCGGAGACGTTCGAAAGGGCAGGGCCGAGATCGCGGCCCTTGAAGAAAGCCTGAAGATAATCGGCGAGAAGATCGGTCCCGACTGCCTGGTCCTGATAGAAACCACGGTGCCTCCCGGGACCACCGAGTATATCGCCTACCCCATTATCAAGAAGGCCTTTGAAAAGAGGGGACTCAACGACCGGGAACCGCTTCTCGCTCATTCTTTCGAGCGGGTCATGCCGGGAAGGGAATACGTATCGTCCATCAGGGATTTCTGGCGGGTATGCAGCGGTATCAATGAGGAGGCGCGGGATCGCGTGACGGCGTTTCTTTCCGACGTTCTCAACGTTGAAAAATTCCCCCTCACCGTTCTTGACCGTCCCATGGAGAGCGAGACCTGCAAGATCGTGGAGAACTCATACCGGGCCACCATACTTGCCTTTCTTCACGAGTGGAGTCTCTTTGCCGAGAGAAACGGCGTCGACCTCATCAAGGTCATAAAGGCCATCAAGGTCCGCCCCACCCATTCCAACATGATTTTTCCCGGTCCCGGCATCGGCGGGTACTGCCTTCCCAAGGACGGGGGGCTGGGCGTGTGGTCCTATCACAAACTGATGGGGTTCGATGACGATATTTTCCGGATCACCCCGGCCGCGATCGACATCAACGACACCCGTTCCCTGCATGCCGCTGAACTGGTCCGGGACGCCCTGCGGAACATGGGGAAAATAGTCGCTGCATCGAAGATAGCCGTTCTCGGTGCTTCCTATCGTGAGGATGTGGGTGATACCCGGTACAGCGGCTCCGAGATCATCGTCCGCAAGCTGACGGAGATGGGTGGTGAAGTGGAGGTCCATGATCCCTATGTGAAGCACTGGTGGGAGTTCGAAAAACAGGAAACCTACCCGGCGCCGGGGCATTCGTGGTCACGCTTTTTCAGGAACCAGGACAAACTGTCGGAACTCCGCATCCACGAGGACATTAAAGATGTACTGAAGGGCGCCGATGCCGTCGTCCTGGCGGTCCGCCACGAGCCCTATCTCGCGTTGACCCCTGACGAGATCGTCGATATGGTCGGAAAAGAAACGGCCATCGTTGACTGCTTCGGAATACTCAGTGATGACAATATTCGCCGCTTCATCGAACTGGGGTGCGAGGTAAAAGGCCTCGGAAGGGGACATATAAAAAGGATCAAGGATTCGGTGAAGAAGGATTAAGGATTACGGGATAGAGGATTACGGATTATAATACAAAGACATGATGATTCAGGGGGGATGACGCGTGGCTTTGCATTGGAAAGAATTGAGAGTATGGGAAAAGGCCCACGAACTGGTACTTGAGATTTACAAAACAACTTCTTGTTTTCCGGCCTCTGAGACATACAATCTTACCGGTCAACTTAGAAGAGCAGCCAGTTCCGTGCCGGCGAATATCGTTGAAGGGCAGAGTCGAAACACCACGAGAGAATACCTGAAATTCTTGTATAATGCTCGCGGGTCTCTTGAAGAAGTGAGGTATTTTTTATTACTTGCAAGAGACCTTCTTTTCCTGGACGATATTCATTACACAAAACTCGAGAACAACTATGAATCAGCAAGCAGAATGTTGAACGGTCTTATTCGTTCATTAAGGGAACCGGCTGCCGGACATGCTAATCCGTAATCCGTAATCCTTTAATCCTTTATCCGGAGGTTCACAATGGATCAAGATAGTCACTATATTCAATCACGGGAAGACGAGATCGAGTTGATCGATCTTCTCCGGGTCATCTGGAAATGGAAATGGATGATCGTGATCGGGACCTTTCTCTGCGTCGTGGCGGCCGTGGTGCTTTCCTATCAGCTTCCGAAGGTGTACCTGGTGGATATGATCATCGAGCCGGGGATCATGGGGGTCGATGAAAAGGGGAGCTTCATATACTTGGATTCACCGGAGAATATCAGCCGCAAGATAGACCAGCAGGCCTATAACCAGCGGATCGTGCAGGTCCTCAATATCGATCCGAGAGAGGTCAGGTTGGATATCAATGCCGATGTGGACCGGAAGGGCGGATCGCAGGTCATCAGGGTGACATCACAGTGGGAGGAAGAGAAGGTCGGCCTCGGTGTTAATGTCCTTACCCGTCTCGTTGACCTGCTTACGAATGATTACCAGGCCATCGTGCAGCAGAAAAAGCTCAATTACGATTCAAAAATAACGACCAATAAAAACAAGATACAGGAAGTCGAGATCCAGAGAAAAGACCTGGAAAAACAGATCCAGATCAAAATGAGCGATATCCAGAGCAAGCAGAACCAGATGCGGGTCAAGCAGGAGAGGCTTGAAAGTGTCAGGCAGCAGGTCGAAAAACTATTGCTTGAGTTGAAGCAGGTGAAGGACAACTCCGAAAAGATCGCCGCGAAGAGAAACGAACTGATCACCGAAAGCACCGCTCAGGACGACCTGTCGCTCATGCTCTACGGGACGACGCTTCAGCAGAACATTATCTATTTCAATGAACTTAGCACACAGATCTACGATCTGAGAGATGAACAGCATGAAATTGAATCAGAGATATCGTTGCTCGAAGGGGAAGTTAATATGAAGACCGGGGAAGCAGAGCGCCTGCGGCTTCAGAAGGACGAAGGGGTGCGGACAAAGATCGATGACATCACCGCCGAGATCGAACGACTGCGGTCAGAGAAGGACATCATCACCAATATCAAGGTCGTCAAGACCCCCGAAATATCGGTGCGTCCCGTCAAGCCGAAAAAGAAACAGATCGTGGCGCTTGCCGGTGCGGGGTCCCTCTTTTTCTTCCTGCTCCTGGCATTTTTCATCGAATACGTGCGCAACGCGCAACGGCAGGAACGGTGAAGCTGAGTGTATAATGTGATCAATTGGATCATTCAGTTGATCAACTGAACAAAAGTAAAACAACAAAACTGAAATTTCAGCGGTATGTGTAGTTTGCCGATTCATCGGCGTTTTTAATCGGCCCGGCACATTGAGTAATGATGGGTCATTCCCCGAACAGTTCCAACGGGGAGAGCGTTTTCATATAAAAAGGAGCTTCCATGAACAAAAAGATCTGTGTTGTCGGTGCCGGGCGGTGGGGCAGGAATCACATCAATACCCTCAATACCCTGGGATACCTGGGAGGGATCGTTGAGGCCGATTCCGATGTTCGTCGGCAGTTCCAGGAGCGCTTTCCCGCCGTAAAGACCTTCGCCAATATCCGGGAGGCCATGCAGGAGGATTTCGACGGGTTCACCGTGGCCACGCCGGCGGAGACCCATTACGAGATCGCCGACTATATCATCGAGCACAAAAAACACGTCCTGGTGGAAAAACCCCTGACGCTCACCGCCAATGACGCCCGCAGGCTCAAGAAACATGCCGAGGAAAAGGGCGTCAATCTCATGGTGGGCCACCTGCTGCTCTTCCATCCCGCCATCAGGAAGATGAAAGAGCTCATCGACGGCGGCAAGATCGGAAAATTCGAATATATCTACAGCAACCGCCTCAATCTGGGCACGGTCCGCACCGAAGAGAACATCCTCTGGAGCTTTGCGCCCCACGATATATCCATTTTCCAGTACCTCATCGGCAGATTTCCCCTGGAGATCCTCTCTCGGGGAGGGACCTTCATCCAGCCGAGCATACACGATTCCTCCATGACGGTTTTGACCTATCCGGACAACATCGTGGGACACATCTTTGTCAGCTGGCTTCATCCCTTCAAGGAGCACCGGATCGTGGTGATCGGCTCAAAGGGGATGCTTTCCTATGAAGATTCCTCCGAGAAGAAGGAGATCCTCTTTTATGAAAAGGGCATCGACTGGATACAGGGCGAGCCCATCATGCGGGACGGCCCCACGGAAGTGATCGAGCATGAAAAAGGAATGCCGCTGACGGCGGAGCTTCAGTATTTTGCCGATCACCTGAATGGAGACCCCGTCCTGCTCGCCGATGCCCACAATGCCCTGGAAGTGCTTGAGATCCTCGAAATGGCCACGGAAAGCCTCCTGAAGGGGACCGAGGTCAGCGTCAAAGAAAAAAAACCATATCCCGAAGGCGCGTTCTTTATTCATCCAACCGCAGAGGTCGATGACCAGGTATCCATCGGCGTCGGAACAAAAATATGGCATTTTTCCCACATCCTTTCCCGTACCCGGATCGGGGAGAACTGCAATGTCGGGCAGAACGTCGTCGCCGGTCCCGCGGTAACGATAGGCAACAACTGCAAGATACAGAACAATGTCAGCGTGTACAAGGGCGTGACCCTGGAGGACGGTGTTTTCTGCGGACCCTCCATGGTCTTCACGAACGTCTTCAATCCCCGGGCGGAGATCCGTAAAATGGACCAGGTCCGTCCCACCCTGGTCAGGAAAGGGGCAACCATCGGTGCCAATGCCACCATCGTCTGCGGGGCGACCATCGGCCGATACGCGTTCATCGGCGCCGGTGCCGTGGTCCTGGAAGATGTGCCCGATCACGCCCTGGTGGTCGGCAATCCGGCAAAACGCAAAGGCTGGATGTGTGAATGCGGTGAACGGCTCGACGATAACCTGAAATGCATCGAATGCGGGAAGAAGTATAAGAAGAGCGGGAAAGGGTTGAAGCTGAAAAACACATAAGCATCACATAATGAATCGACCATTAATCATAGTCACTATCGTCGGCGCCCGGCCCCAGTTCATCAAGGCCGCTCCCGTGGGCAGGGCCATCAGGCAGGCCGGCCACCGGGAGATCCTCGTACACACCGGCCAGCATTACGATGATGAAATGTCACGGGTGTTCTTCCAGGAAATGGGGATCCCCGAACCTGACCATAACCTTGGTATCGGTTCCGGCTCACACGGGTATCAGACGGGGGAGATGCTCAAGGGGATCGAGGATGTCCTCATACAGGAAAGGCCCGATTGCGTCCTCGTCTTCGGTGACACGAACTCGACCGTCGCCGGGGCCCTCGCCGCGGTGAAGCTCCATATCCCCATCGCCCATGTCGAGGCGGGCCTTCGTTCATACAACCGCGAGATGCCCGAGGAGCACAATCGAGTCCTGACGGACCACTGTGCCGACATCCTTTTCTGCCCCACGGAAACGGCGGTGAGGAACCTTCAAAAGGAAGGATTCACCGGAATCGTCAATAACGGGAAATGTATTGATCTGCAAAGTGATCCCGTCCTTTCCCATCATGCCCTCCCCCTTGTGGTGAACGTGGGCGATACCATGTACGATGCCGTTCTCCAGTTCGGGGAGATTGCGCGCAGGACGTCGACGGTCCTGGATGCCCTCAAACTGGAAAGTGGCCGCTATTTCCTCGCGACACTCCACCGGCCGTACAATGTTGATATCCCGGAACACCTGGAGAATATCCTGGCGGCCTTCATTGAACTTGAAGAGACTGTCCTGTTCCCGGTCCATCCCCGGACCCGCAAGCAGATCGCTGCCTTGAACATGGCCTTTCTGGAGCATCTGAAAAAGAGCACGGTGAAGCTTGTGAATCCTGTGGGATATCTCGACATGCTCGTCCTCGAGCAGAACGCCCGCGCCGTCCTCACCGACTCCGGCGGCATGCAGAAAGAGGCCTATTTCTTTGGTGTCCCCTGCATTACCCTGCGGCCGGAAACGGAATGGGTTGAGACGGTGGATTCGGGATGGAACACGGTGGTTGGGACGGATAAAGCACTCATCATTGAAAAGGCCGCTTCAGTGAAACCGTCTGCGTTGCGCCGGGTATCCTATGGAGACGGAAGGGCTGCCGAAAAGATTGTTCACACCATTGCGACGAATATGTCAAATTTTTTTAAAAAGGTTGTATTATGAGTCCATTTTGTCTCGAAAAAAGAGATAAAAATGGATTAATTTATCTTTTAAAAAGATACGATATAAAATTTTTCAATGATATATCTGTTATATTTAGAAGTTTTTTGTCATTCAAACGATTATTTTTTCTATAGCATTATAAGTAAATAATAACATTGCGAAAAAGGATAAAAGGAAAGTGGATTTATCAAATAAAACAATTCTTGTAACTGGAGCTGATGGTTTTATAGGTTCTCATCTGACAGAAATGTTAATTAAAAAGTCAGCCAGGATTAAGGCCTTAAGCTATTACAATTCATTCAATTATTGGGGATGGCTGGAGGATTTAGATTGCTTGAACGATATCGAAGTGCTGACTGGAGATGTGCGGGACCCCCACTATTGCAAGCGTATCGTCAAGGATGTAGATATAGTTTTTCATCTAGCAGCTCTTATCGCTATACCCTATTCTTATGTTGCTCCGGACAGTTATGTGGATACCAATATCAAGGGGACATTGAATATCTGCCAGGCCGCACTTGAAAACGGGTGCAGTCGTGTGATTCATTGTTCCACATCTGAAGTCTACGGCACGGCTCAATATGTTCCCATTGATGAAAAACATCCATTACAGCCCCAATCACCATACAGTGCCTCAAAAATAGGCGCCGATGCAATCGCACAAAGTTTTTTCAATGCTTTTGATCTGCCCTTGACAATAGCACGTCCCTTTAACGCATATGGCCCACGTCAGTCAGCTCGGGCTGTTATTCCCACGATAATTACGCAAATTGCAACCGGTACGGAACAAATAAAACTTGGTGATTTTACGCCAACAAGAGACCTCAGCTACGTTGAGGATACGTGCCGTGGATTTATCGCCCTTGCCGAATGCGAAAAAACAATCGGTGAGACGGTCAATATAGGCTCCAACTTCGAGATTTCGATTGGAGACTTGGTTGATAACATAAAAGAAATCATGAATTCAGACGCACCCGTAATTACGGATGATATACGACTTCGTCCCGAAAATTCCGAAGTCTTTCGCTTGTGGTGCGATAATACAAAGATAAGAGAACTTACAGGTTTTGAACCAAAGTATTCAATAAAGGAAGGCTTGCGCAAAACAATAGCCTGGTTTACAAACCCTGAGAATCTGAGAAAATATAAAACAGATATTTATAATATCTAGAAAATCAAAGCAGGATGATGAAGAGTTAAAACAGAAAGTTCAAAGCAAAATGACAAAAGAAATATCATCAAAGTCATTTTCAAGAATGATCGATTTCATCAAGTCACTTTATCCGGATGAAAACCCAGTGCCGTTGCACGCGCCACGGTTTGTCGGAAATGAAAAGAAATATGTCTTAGATGCTATAGATTCAACCTTTGTTTCATCTGTTGGCAAATACGTTGATCGTTTTGAAGAAATGATATGTGAGATTACAGGTGCAAAATATTCAATAGCAACTGTCAATGGAACATGTGCATTGCATCTTGTTTTAAAGCTTACCGGTGTTCAGCCAGGCGATGAGGTAATTACCCAGCCTTTGACCTTTGTGGCAACCGCCAATGCTATTGCACACTGCGAAGCGAATCCAATATTCCTTGATGTTGAGCGAGAAACATTGGGGCTTGATCCAATTGCTTTAAGAAGATTTCTACAAGTCCATACGAGTATTAAGGAGAATGCCTGTTACAATAAAACTACCGGCAATCGAATTGCAGCATGTGTTCCCATGCACACCTTTGGCCATCCATGCCGTATCAGTGAAATTGCGGACACTTGTAAGCTTTATAATATTTCACTTATCGAAGATGCTGCTGAATCACTTGGAAGTACATACAAGCAAAAACACACGGGTACCTTCGGGTTGTTTGGAATTTACAGCTTTAACGGGAATAAAACTGTGACCTGTGGCGGTGGTGGGGCCATTGTGACTAATAATGAAGATCTTGCGAAAAAAGCAAAACACATAACCACAACTGCCAAAGTGCCCCACCCATATGAATATGTCCATGACATGATTGGGTATAACTATCGACTTCCAAATCTCAACGCGGCCGTTGCATGTGCCCAATTGGAACAACTCAATACTTTTATAGAAAAAAAAAGGGAACTGGCAAGGCTATACAAGGAATTTTTTAGGTCTTTGAGGATACTTTTTATTGAAGAACCGGCAAACACCCGATCAAATTACTGGCTGAGTGCCGTCATTATGCCAGACCGGAAAACACGTGATGAGTTTTTGGAAGCGACAAACGGGGCGGGAGTTATGACTCGTCCCATCTGGAGACTATTAAACAAACTGAACATGTACAAGAGTTGCCAGACCGATGCGCTGAAAAACGCGAAATGGCTGGAAAACAGAGTGGTAAATATCCCGAGCAGTGTGAGATTATGAAGAATGAAATTATTCTCATGGGTGGTGGCGGTCATTGCAAATCCTGCATCGATGTAATTGAACAGGAGAAAATGTTTCAGATAGCGGGCATTGTAGATCTGCCGGAAAATCTTCACCAAAAAATCCTTGGCTATGAAATCATTGCGACAGATAATGACCTGCCACGATTGGTAAAGGAATATAAATACTTTCTGATCACTCTTGGCCAGATCAAAAGCCCGGACAAACGTAGAAGACTTTTTCAAATCCTGAAAGAATTAGGGGCGATATTTCCTGTAATTATTTCACCTTTTGCCTATGTGTCAAAATACGCAGAAATCAGAGAAGGAACAATAATAATGCACCAAGCCATGATAAATGTAGGGGCACGGATCGGAAACAATTGTATTATAAACAATAAAGTTTTGATTGAGCATGATGCAATTATTGGTGACCATTGCCATATCGCAACTGGCGCCGTTATCAACGGGGGTGTTAAAATTGGTTCAGGAACTTTCTTCGGCAGCAATGCCGTTTGTAGAGAATATATTGAGATTGGGGAAAATTCCACAATCGGCTTGGGGATAAAAATTACCAGGAATATTTCTACTGGCACAAGTATTAAAACAAACAGATGAAAAAAA
The DNA here is from genome assembly GCA_016933965.1 of Deltaproteobacteria bacterium. NCBI lineage: Bacteria > Pseudomonadati > Myxococcota > Myxococcia > Deltaproteobacteria bacterium. The sequence goes on from JAFGTS010000014.1 coordinate 43,508, forward strand.
CCTTCATAATTGCCGAAGCAGGGGTGAATCATAACGGCAGCCTCGATCTGGCCAAAAAGATGATCGATTCAGCTGCTGATTGCGGTGTGGATGCGGTCAAATTTCAAACCTTCAAGGCTGAAAAGGTTGTAAGTAAATTTACACCAAAGGCGGAATACCAGAAGGAAAAAACTAAGACTGATGAATCCCATCTTGAGATGATCAAAAAACTGGAACTGAATGCAGCGGCTCACCAAAGGCTCATCACGCACTGCAATAAGAAGAAGATTCAGTTTTTATCCAGCCCCTTTGATCTTGGAAGCATAGACCTATTAAATGAACTTGGTCTCAATATTTTCAAGATACCCTCCGGCGAGATTACAAATCTGCCGTATCTTCGTAAGATCGGATCATTAAAAAAAGAAATTATTCTTTCTACCGGCATGGCTGACTTGTATGAGATAGAAGATGCCCTTAATGTCCTTACTAATACCGGTGCAAAATTGAAAGATATTACTATCCTTCACTGTAACACTGAATATCCCACACCCATTGAAGACGTTAATCTTAAAGCCATGCTAACGATCAAGTCCACATTCCCCGGTGTTAATATTGGTTATTCGGATCATACACTTGGAATAGAAATTCCCATTGCCGCTGTGTCAATGGGAGCAACGGTCATTGAAAAACATTTTACTCTTGATAAAAACATGGAAGGCCCTGATCACAAAGCATCACTTGACCCCAGTGAATTAAAGGCCATGGTTTGTGCAATTCGCAATATAGAAAGAGCGATGGGAAACGGAATTAAGAAACCATCACCTTCAGAACTGAAAAATAAACTCATTTCCCGTAAAAGTATTGTGGCATGCCGCGATATCCACAAGGGTGAATTGTTCACCGAAGAAAATCTCACCGTAAAGCGACCGGGCACAGGGATTAATCCCATGCGGTGGGATGAGATTATCGGCCAAAAGGCAAAGAGAGATTATCAACAGGATGAGTTAATATGAGCCGAAAGATATGCGTTGTCACCGGGACCCGCGCCGAATACGGTCTTCTTTACTGGTTGATGAAAGAGATTCAGGAAGACGCTGATCTTGAACTCCAGCTCATTGCCACCGGGATGCATCTTTCTTCTGAATTCGGCTTAACTTTCCGTCAGATAGAGAAAGACGGCTTTGAGATTAATAAAAAGATTGAGATGCTCCTTTCTTCCGATACCCCGGCAGGTATTTCAAAATCAATGGGACTCGGTATGATCGGTTTTTCAGACGCGTACGAAAACCTAAACCCGGATATTGTTGTCCTTTTGGGGGATCGATTTGAGATCTTCTCCGCTGCCGCCGCTGCAATGATTAATCGCATACCGATTGCACACTTACATGGAGGTGAGGCGACGGAAGGAGCGTTTGATGAAGCGATAAGGCATTCAATTACCAAGATGTCGCATATTCACTTTACCGCGACGGAAGAATACAGAAGACGGGTCATTCAACTTGGGGAGTCACCCGGAAGAGTTTTTAATGTAGGTGGTCTCGGTATCGACAATATTAATAAACTCAAGCTTATGAGTCGGGAGGAATTTGAAAATTCAATAAATTTTAATCTTGGTTCAAAAAATCTTATGATAACATTTCATCCTGTGACCCTGGAACATGCCACGGCGAGAAAGCAATTCAAGAATATTCTTGATGTCCTTAGTGAACTCAGAGATACCCACTTTATTTTTACAAAACCGAATGCCGATACCGAAGGCCGTGTTCTGATTGAAATGATTGATGATTATGTTTCCAAAAACAGCCATAATGCCACTGCATTTGTCAACCTCGGACAACTCAGATATTTGTCAGCAATGCAATTTGTAGACGGAGTTCTGGGCAATTCATCAAGTGGGTTTACGGAGGCGCCGTCACTCAAGATCGGTACGATCAACATAGGAGATCGCCAGCGTGGCAGAATAAGGGCCGATAGTATTATTGATTGTAACCCCACAAAAGAAGCAATTCTGGCCGCAATTACAAGGCTTTATTCAAAAGAATTCCAATCCAAACTTAAAAACGTAAAAAACCCTTATGGCGAGGGTGGTGCCTCTAAAAAAATCAAGGGAATCATTAAAGAAACTAATCTTACAGATATTTTGAAAAAAGAGTTTTATGATGTAAAATTCGAAAAATGAAACTATCTGTATTCAAGAACTATTTTTTTGGACGAGGGAAAAGTCATGAAAGACATAACAATTCATCCCGAAGCTACGATTAAGAATGCAATGGAATTACTTGACAAGACAGCACAAAAAGTGCTTCTGGTCGTTGATAAAGATAACTCGCTGCTTGGTACGTTAACTGATGGTGATATCAGGCGGCATATTCTGAAGGGTAATGATCTTGCTGGAACAATTCAAGGTGCATACAAAGCAGATCCAATCTGCTCATTTCAGGATAATTTTGATCTGGAAAAAATCAAAACGATTCTTACGAAAAATCAAATAGACCTGGTTCCCATTCTTGATCAGAACCGAAAAATAGTAGATTACATTACATGGTCAAAGGCTTTCGGAAATAGCAGTCGATCAACTGCAACGCAGCTTGATGCTCCAGTTGTAATAATGGCAGGAGGTAAGGGAACGCGTCTTGAGCCATTTACGAGAGTTTTGCCCAAACCCCTTATCCCGGTCGGGAACAAACCGGTAATTGATCATATCATCGACAGATTCAGGGTTTATGGAATAAGTCAATTTTATTTAACGATTTATCACATGGCCAGGATCATCCGAGCCTATTTTGAAGAAAAAAGGCCGGATTATTCCGTGGATATCGCCGAAGAAGATGAACCCAGAGGCACGGCGGGGAGTCTCAAACTCCTTTTAGATAAATTACATAAGCCTTTTTTTGTATCGAACTGTGACGTGGTTATAGAGGCCGATTATGCTGATCTTTACCACTTTCATCTGCAAAACAGTAATGATATTACTCTTGTAGCCTCAACAAAACAGTTTAATATACCTTACGGTATATGTGAACTGAATGGTGGGGGCAGTCTGGAACGAATAGAGGAAAAGCCCGAGTACAGTTTTTTGGTAAATACAGGGATGTATGTATTGAATCCCTCTGTCCTTGAATTGATCCCCGACAAACAACTGTTTCATATTACTCACCTGATTGACAGGATAAAGGAAAATGGTGGGCAAATTGGTGTGTATCCAGTAAGTGAAAAGGCATGGATAGACGTCGGCCAATGGGCAGAATACCGCAAGGCGTTGAAAGTGATTGAGGAAATTTGAATGATAAACGGGAAATCGGTTTTAGCGATAATTCCTGCGCGAGGTGGATCAAAGGGACTGCCGGGGAAGAACATAAAAGAACTGTGCGGTAAGCCTTTGATTGCGTGGAGTATTGAACAGGCTCAATCTTGTAAGGATATTGATGAAATAGTCGTGTCAACAGATGACGAAGAAATTGCTGAAGTCGCAAAAAAGTATGGCGCAGGAGTACCCTTTATACGTCCTGCAGAATTGGCAAATGACACAGCAAAAAGCATAGACGTTATTTTCCACACCATAGAATGGCTCAAAAAACACAAAGGTTACCAAACTGGATATATTCTGCTGTTACAACCAACATCACCACTGCGTGCGGAAGAAGACATAGAAAATGCCATCCTGATCTTAAAAGACAAGAATGCTCGGGCAGTTGTCTCTGTGTGTGAAACGGATCATCACCCATGGTGGTCCAACATATTGCCCGAAGATGGCAACATGGAATCTTTTATAAGACCGGAGATGATGAATAAACGCAGGCAGGAACTGCCCGTTTTTTATAAACTGAATGGTGCCATATATCTTGCTGATACGGATTACCTGTATAAATACAATGGATTTTTCGGGCCGGATACCTTTGCTCATAAAATGCCCCAAAGCCGTTCAGTTGATATTGATTCGGACTTGGATTTCAGTTTGGCGGCATTGTTATTAAGGGAAAAAATGAATGATAGTTGAAAGCAGACGCCAATAAAAAATCTTTTTACTTTACGGACAAAGCAAATAAAGAGGCTAGTAATCTGTTTCGGACAATTTTCCCCAATATTATGTCACTGGTCGGCACATAATCGTGGATGATTTTGGATGTGCGACAATGCAAATGAAGAAGCGAAGATATCAATAGAATGATAAAAATTGCTTTAATCGGTGCAGGTCAACTTGGCAGTCGCCACTTACAGGCCTTGGCTAAGATTGATATGCCCGTGATTTTACAGGTTGTAGACCCCAACAAAGACTCTCTGAAAGTAGCACGAGAGAGATACCTGGATATTCCAGTAAACAACAATATAGAACGTATCGATTTTCTGGAAGGAATGGCAAACCTGAATGTAAGCATTGATTTATGTGTTATTGCCACAAACGCGGACGTTCGATTTAAGGTTTTCAAGGAATTGATCGGCAAAACGAAAGTCGCGAATATAATCTTCGAAAAGATTCTATTTCAATCAAAAAAGCAATTTAACGATGCAAAAGAATTAATTAATCAGAAAGGTATTTCATGCTGGGTAAATTGTGCCCGCCGAATGTACCCAATATATAACAAAATAAAGGAAATGATGGCGGAAGATAACAAGATTTGTGTACAAGTATCAGGAGGAGAGTGGGGATTAGCCTGTAACGCCATGCACTTTATCGACCTGCTGGCATTTATGTGCCGCAACACTTCGTATGAACTGGATATTGCGGGCCTTGATCCCGTGGTCTTGCAAAGTAAACGAAAGGGTTTTGTAGAGGTGACCGGAAAGATCACCGGGGTTTTTTCAAATGGAAGCAGTATTGAGCTTGAATCAATTGCCGGTAAAAAAGAGCCCCCCCGGATTTCAATAAATAACTCACAAATAAAAATTGTACTTGATGAGAGCCGTGGTGAGGCAACTGTTGCCAGAGAGGAAAATAACTGGAATGAAAAGATGTTGAAATTTACGGTGCCTTTTCAGAGTGAACTCACTCACCTGGAAGCAAAAGTAATCTTGGAGACTGGTACTTGTAAACTGCCTGATTATAATGAAAGTTCTATGCTGCACGAGCCTTTTTTAGACGCCATAAAAAAGCATATAGAGACTGTTGAACATAGAACATATGATTGCTGCCCGATAACATAACGGGCTTAACATTCGAAGATCACAACCCCCGCCCGTTTACTCCTTTCAGATTTCACCTCGATAATTTGGAGGATCAAATGCCTTACAATACATTGCTGTCAATACCGGAAAGAGATTTTTCTGACAAGAAAGTCCTCATCATAGGTGCCGGCTGGATGGCGATGCAATATTGTATTGCGCTGACACAAATGGGTGTCAGAAATGTCAGTGTTGTATCCCGATCGGAAAAGTCGGCTAAGGTATGTTTTGATAAGTTTGGATTCCATTCCTATCATGGGGGCTATGAACAATGTCTGCCGAATCTTGACACGTTTGATCTGGTTGTTGTTGCGACATCAGTGCATGAGTTGAAACCTGCATCCATGTGCGCAATAGAATGCCGTAATAAAAATATCCTGGTTGAGAAACCTGCATCACTCTATTCGAGTGAGCTTTTTGAATGGGCAAGACAATCAGATGACAGCTATGCAAGAATACGCATTGCCTATAATCGCCTGACCTATCCCAATTTATGGAAACTCAAGCAATGTGTTCACGCTGAAGGAGGAATAACCTCATGCAGATATACGTTTACAGAACTGGTACACGCCATCAATTTCAATAAGGACCAACCTGACGTTTATGAAAGATGGGGAATCGCGAATTCGCTGCACGTTATCTCCATGGCCCATGATCTTATTGGAATGCCGGAAGAAATAAGAACATATCAGTATGGTAAATGTAATTGGCATCCTAGTGGTGATCGTTTTGTGGGAGCCGGTGTTACCCGGGGAAATATCCCTTTTTCCTATCATGCGGACTGGAGTTCCGCAGGTCGATGGGGAATAGAAATCATGACACCTGAAAATGCCTATCGGTTGATTCCATTGGAACAACTTTATCGATGCAAAAAAGGTTCTTTTAATTGGGAACTTGTTGAGACAACTTCAGCTTACCCTTATGCAAAACAGGGGATCGCAGAAGAAGTGGCAATAATGCTTGCCTTGGAACTTGAAAAGGCAGTTCCATTGGTTGATATAAAAAAAGCTGCGGAATATACAAAATTGGCGGAAGTGATTCTGGGATATTCTCTTATTTAAAATTATTGGTAAAAACAACATGAAAAAGAAGAAACGGGTTTTGATCATAGGCGATTCTCTGGCAATGCCACGCCCTGACGTATGCTATGAAGATACATGGGTATACAAGTTAATTAAAGCGCTTCCTGAGTTGGAATTTATCGATAAAACGATGCGTGCGTCTACTTCTGAACGATTGGTAACTGAAGGGGGGGGGGATAATAACAATCCATACGGTGCTGATCTTTTGGAGCATTATATGCCTGATATCGTCGTTATGCAAATCGGTATTGTGGATTGTGCCCCGAGGTACATAAAAAAAGGTAGCTTAGAAAATATAATACTCAACAGAATTATGCCGCGAAGTATGCGCACAGTATATATGGATTTAATAAAAAAGAATCGTGTAAGAGACCCTCAAAAAGCTTATGTTCCGAGACATAGATTTCGGTCAAATCTCTCTAATTACTTTCAAAGAGCAGATAACCACAATGTAAAAGTCATAGCCATAATGATTGCGCCTGTGACCAGTGCGTTCATCGATAAAAGTCCCTTCGCAAATCAAAGTATAAAAAATTATAATAATATTTATCATGATCTCAGTAGAGATTTTGGAAATGTTGATTTGGTGTATCCTTTTGATGATGTAATAAATTTGGAAGATGTTACTATTGATGGCTACCATATTAACTTAGAAGGACACGATATTATTTTTCGAATACTTATGAAACAGATATGTCCAAAATAATTAAAAATACATTCCTTTACTCTATTGGCAATATCATTCCCCAGGCAGCGGGGTTTTTCCTCCTGCCGATTTATACACGTTATTTAACACCCGCCGATTATGGGATTGTCAGTTCCATGCAAGTTCTAAATACGATTCTCGCGGTTTTTTTTACCCTTGCTATTGAACGGTCTGTTTATCGTCTTTACTGGGATTATAAAACAGAAAAGGGAAAGAAGGATTATTTAGGTTCCGTAGTTGTAGCGCTGTGTAGTATAGCCACCATAATTTTGTTGTTATTATTTCTGTTTAAAGGTTTCGTGGGGTTGATTTATAAATCAATACCCTTCTATCCGTTTTATGCCTATGCCATTGTAACTGCTTATTTCTCAGTGCTGGGGCTCATACCTAAGATATACTTACAGTTGAAACAGAAAGCCGCAAGCTTTGTGATACTATCTATAATGCAGTTTGCTGCTAATACCACATTCATCCTTTGGTTCATCGTGGGATTGAAAGCTGGTGCTGAAGGTATGCTTAAGGGTCAGATGCTCGGATATGGAGTAATGCTTCCTGTATTCCTGTTTATAGGATTTAGGATAATCAATTATACTGTTAATCTCTCGATTTTGAGAGAAAGTCTAAAGTTCAGTTTGCCGATGATACCTGCGTTGCTCAGCGCTTGGGTTTTAAATTTGTCTGACAGGATTTTTATAGAAAGATATTTTTCATTAGCGGATGTTGGAATATATTCATTGGGATACAAAATTGCAGGACTTGTATTAATCCTATCAAGTGCTTTCAATATGGCATACGAGCCGCTTTTTTATAACTTAGCCAATTCTGACGATCAATTAATGGCCAGAAAAAAGCTTTTTTTTTATAATAATACGTTTGTGATGGTCATTTTAGTTATATGTTTTTTTGTCAGCCTGTTTTCCAAAGAAGCCATAGTTATTTTACTGGATGAGAGATATGCAGAAGCCTACAAGATAGTTCCAATCATAGCCCTAGCTTATTTTATTTCGCAAGCTGGAGGTCTTATGAATCGTTTGATTTATCAGGAGAAGAAAACGTTTGCCCTCATGATAATAGTAATATTTGGCGCATTATTAAATATTGGTCTCAATTTTTTGTTCGTCCCCCCATTAGGAGCATACGGTGCTGCTTACGCAACAGTATTATCTTTTGCAGGATTATTTGCCGTTGAGTACTGGTATGCAAAGAAATGCTACTTTATCAATTACGACTGGAGCAAAATCATAAAGGGATTGCTGATTGCTATACCAATTGCATCTACAGCGTATTTTATAGAAGTGAACATCCTTCTCTCTTTGTTCATAAAGTTAATTGTAGTATCAATTGCTTCAATGTTTTTATATGCGCGTTTTGGAGTTCAACTTAAGTCTGTCTTTGCGGGCAAAAACAATGAGAACGAGCTCACTGATTCTATCTGAATTAATATTGGATTAGTAAATGCTTTCGAACTATGTTGCTGAAAGAGCCGAGTTGTTTTATTGCCTTTCATATCAGGCATTTCTGATGGGGCTCTATTTGATTCGTTGTGGCAGAAGGATAGTATTTGTCACACAAAATCAAAATATTATCAGAACATGTGAGCAACTTGATCTTGAGGTTATAAAACTTGTCTCATTTTCTCAGAAGCATATATGTTTCAATTCAGGAAAGGTGAAAAAATATATTAATCAGTTATGTTTACTGGGCGATGGTGTACCTCTGCACTTTTCACATACGCAATTTGATAGTTTTTGTTTTTTATTGATCAACGCTTATTCAAAAGTAGCCCCGATATTTTTTTATAATTTTGAGGTTGAATATGGTGTGGTTGAAAAAATATCGCTCGATTATGGTTTTTTGAAGACATTATTTCTTCGCCTCATGATGAAAAAGATATATGAATGCGAATGCGTTATTAAAAAAGTGAGAGGTGTTTATCTGATCGGCATAGATAGGGAATTTTTAGAGAGACATAACATAGAGACAGTAGATAATAAAGATACCTATTATGAACAGATTGCAGAGGCAATAAAAGACAGGCAAATTGAGTTGAAAAAATGTCAGAATCTCTTTTTATATCAGGACTTCTCAAATGTGACGTGGCAAAGGTCCATAAATGCAATATACGACTTATTAAATAAGAAAGACTTTGTTGTAAAATCACATCCAAGTAAAAAAATTGCTGAAGCAGCTCTCAGAAATATGTGCCAATATCCAAAACACCTGCCTTCTGAGTTAATATTTGGTAATATTGATAAAAATGTTGTCGCAATATATTCATCTTCATTGATTAGTGCATCAAAATTTTCTCATCTCAAGGCAATAAGTCTTATTGAACTTGTGGAGTGGCGTAACAATGATTATAAAATGTTTCTTAAAAAAGACCTTGTAACAAATTCAAATGGGAAAATATTTTTCCCTGAAAGTTTTGATGAGTTGTCTGCGCTTTTATAAAAAATAAAACACTTTTCTTTGATCCAGATGATTTATTCAATGCTCATATTTGGCGAAGTCATGAAAAGCTCCATGGTGCCGAAAAACCAGCATTTTGATTTTTAACTGCTTGAATATATTAAATGCAAATTAAAAATTGCCACTTTATGACTTTTTGACGAAGTCATCATATTTATTGATACACACTCATTATGCCGGTTAACTTAAATAAAATATTAAAAATCACTGCTCAAAGTGTGCCCGCCTGTTTAACCATTGCTGCGATGAATACCATCATGCGCCTCAAATACAACGTTAAGATAATGAAAAATTGTAAAGTTAAGATCGACTGTGAGTTTGAAGGGCATAATGCCGTGTTTCACAATACTGAAATATCGAATTCAATCCTTGGGTTGTTTTCTTATGTTGCTGAAAATTCCGTCATTCGGAGCACAAAGATTGGTAGATTCTGTGCTATTGGGGACTATGTGAGAACGGGAGTAGGACGCCATCCCATCGATACGATGGTTAGTATTCATCCCGCATTTTTTTCGCTTAAGAAACAGGCAGGAATAACTTTCGCTCAAGAGCAACTATTCCATGAACATTTATATGTAGATGCAGAGAGAAGATTTGTTGTTGATATTGGCAATGATGTGTGGATTGGCAATAATGTTACGATAATGGATGGAATTATTGTATCTGATGGCGCGGTTATTGGTGCTGGTGCAGTAGTAACAAAAGATGTTGCCCCATATTGCGTAGTTGGTGGAATACCTGCAAGGGCGATAAGATACCGTTTTAGTAAAGAAGAAAGGAAGTTTCTCCAAGAATTTAAGTGGTGGGAGAAAGACGTTAATTGGCTCGCAAGAAATGCACACTTGTTTTGTGATATAGAAAAATTCATGAAAAATGTTGGTTAATATAATAACAATAATAACAGGTTTATTAATGAGAAAAATGACATAAAAACAAGTCATTTAATATGAATAAGAATACTCCCGAAATGAAGAGCAGCAGCAGTGATTCAAAATAAAGCCGCCAGAGTATTTGTTATTATAACTTGTCATAATCAACTTCATGCGATTAAGCGGTGTTTGTCATCTCTTTTCAAACAAACATTTAAAAACATATCCCTTGTTGTTGTTGACGATGGGAGCAATGACAATACGTCTGAATTCCTCAGCCAGATTGGCAATAACACAGTGGTATTGCGTGGCGATGGCAACTTGTGGTGGGGCGGTGGGGTTTTGCGCGGCTATGAATCAATTTCTCATGTTGTGCAGGAGAGTGACTATATATATCTTGTCAATTGTGATGTCGAACTTAAAGAAGACTGTTTGGAAAAACTTCTTTTTTTCCTTGAATCAAAGAAAAACAGCTGCATCGCACACTCTCTTACAGTAAACCAGTCAGACCGAGAAACTATAATTACTTGCGGGAGTAATATTAAAAGTTGGGCATTATTTCTTACAGATCACCCTCTGAGAGGAATGAAGCGTTCTCAGATTGATTTTGCGCCCGTTGCTATTGAGACAGTTACCGCACGGTCCCTTTTAATTCCTAATAATGTAATAGAAAAAGTTGGTTTTATAGACGGCAAAGCTTTTCCTCATTATGGTGGTGACAGCGATTTCGGAGTACGCTGTAAGCGATTGGGATTTCAGCCTTTTGTGGTTCCACAAAGTGTCTGTTATTTGGATATTCTTTCTACAGGTAACAACCCGGGATTAGATAGCGCTTCACTGAGGGATAAAATGGGAGGGCTTTTTTCCATCAAATCAACCAACAACCTTAAATATCGATGGAAATTTGGTCGTAACATAGAGAAAGGATATTTACGCATTCCATATTTTATATCGGTATGCGCACAGGTATTCGGGGGCATTATTGTCGAGATTCTTAGATCATTAGGAAGAAGATTATCATAAAAAATTTTCTTAAAGGCACGATATTAAATCCATGACCTGCCGCCACGATTCTTCTTTTTACAATTCACACGATAGAAAAATTTTAGATGTTACGTCTATGCCTGCCAGAGGATATTCGCTGAATAAGTCTTTGTCAGTTGATACGAATTCAGACGGGATAGGTAATGCCGGAAGCCTTCTTGTTTGGATTGCAACAGTTTTCTTTGTTGCAAAATATTTCATCTGTAGGGGACCTCGCCCTCTAGATCTAATAAATATAGTTTCCGTTGAAACCGCAGGAATACTTACTGTGTATTTCCTTTCACTATTGAAGGGGACTGTAAGAATTAATATTAAATATGTGATGTTTATTATAGGTGGTTATATTATTTTGCTCGGTCATCTTATGTTAGTGATTGATCACTTCACTTTTGAATATATCATCAAGCTGTCGCGATTATATGCATATATAGTCATTATTTTGATTTTTGCTATGCATTTCTTTAACTGGCATGTTTTTTATCGTGTATTGCTTACATTTTGTTATGCATCTTTGTTTCTTACAGTAATCGGGGCGTTTTTTTTCCCGAACTATTTTGTAGAGATAGGATATGGTTTTACTCGGTGGCGTGCCATGTTTTCGGAACCATCAGCGTTTGCGCCAGTAATAAGTATCGTGTTGTTTGATTCTCTGGTGCGAAAGAGGATTTTAGGGATTATATTATCTCTTTTCGTAGCTCATCTTGTGGCTTCCGGGACTGTATATGTTGTCATGGTACTTATGGCCATTATGTTTTGTGTCAGATACGTTATATTTCAAAAACGAAACATTAAAAAGCTTATCATCTTGTTTTCAGTGCCGTTATTTATAATGATAACAGTCGTTTTTTTATTGGTGTATCAGTCAGAAGTTATGAAAATACTTGATAATAGCTTTAATTACGGAAGAATCGTCACTTCTATCCAAAGTGTTTCTGAAGAAGGTCATGGCAATTCAAGACTCCGTTCCCTGTTTAATTATTATAAAATCTTTAAGAACGAAGGCGGTCTATTTTTTGGTCGTGGTTTTAATGCAGCAACAGTTTTTTTCGGGGAAGAAAGCGGAGAAAATATTAATAGAGAATATTCTATCCTTCATTCGTTTTTCTTTGCTTTTGGTATTATTGGAAGCGCTGCGCTAATATTTATTCTGTTCATGACATGGTTTTATTTAAATAAAACGGGCAATGTGTTTATGTTAATAACATATTCAGCCTTTCTTTTTTCTTCTCTCTTGAATAGTTCGGGAGGACATACCCTTTATAAATTTTGTTACATCTTTATCCTTTCATCCATAATATATGGGAAAGATGGATTGCCGGGCTATGCGCGGAGCATCAAAAACCCTTCAATTTTCAGGAGGAGCGTTGAAGTGGCGTGAAGAATTGGATATGAAAATTATCTATCTCCATCAATATTTTAATACCCCTTCTATGTCAGGTGGAACGCGTTCATATGAGATGGCGAGACGTTTCATTATTGCAGGACATGAAGTACATATGATCACGTCACAAAGAGAGAATTCTCGTTATTTTTACAGATGGATGGAAGAAAATATTGATGGTATTCATGTCTACTGGTTACATGTGCCTTATTCAAACAAGATGAGATTTACGGCACGAATAATGGCTTTTATGAAGTTTGCCCTTTTATCCGCCCTAAAGGCTGTAAAAGTTGGTGGAGATATAATATTTGCAACCAGTACTCCATTAACTATTGCCTTACCAGCAGTGTATGCTGCCCGGCGGTTGAAAAAACCGATGGTTTTTGAAGTGCGAGATCTGTGGCCGGAGATACCCATTGCCGTGGGCGCGATCAAGAACATATTTTTAAAAAAGGCAACGAGATGGTTTGAGTGTTTTGCTTACAAGAATTCAGAAGCCATAGTAGCTTTATCTCCTGGCATGGCTGCAGGTATAATTAAAACTGGGTATCCAGAAAACAAGGTGTATGTAGTACCCAACAGCTGTGATATTGAGATGTTTCAAATTTCAGAAAGCGAGAGGGATGCGTTTCTGAGGTTACACCCGGATTTGCGGGATGGGCCACTTGTTCTTTACGCAGGTACGCTTGGTCTCATTAATGGAGTTGGATATCTTGTTGAAATAGCAACTGCTATGATACGAATCGATGCATCGGTTCGTTTTTTGATTGTTGGTGAAGGTAAGGAACAAAAGAAAATTAGGGAAAAAGCCTTTAGTGCCGGTGTGCTGGGAAAAAATCTATGGATGTTGCCGTCGGTCTCAAAATCAGAGATGCCGCATTTACTTTCGGCAGCAACAATAACGAGTTCGTTCGTTATAAATTTGAAGGAACTGTGGAATAATTCTGCAAATAAGTTTTTTGATGCATTAGCTGCTGGACGGCCAATTATGATAAATTATGGCGGATGGCAGGCGGATTTGATACGTGAAACAGGGGCTGGATTGGTTGTGCCGCCAAATGATGCCTTACGATCCGCTGAGATACTGCATGATTTTCTTTCCGAACCAGGTAGGGTAACAAGGGCCGGACAAGCGGCCTTTAAACTAGCCAAGTCCCGCTTTGCACGTGATGATTTAGCAGAAGAATTGTTGGCAGTATTGGAAAAAACATGTGGCTGAAACTACCGATGTAGCAGCAACAAACGTATGAGGATGATGTCTGTTTATGAACCGCACAAGAAACCGGGAAGACAGCTCTTTGATCTGGCGATTGCTGTTCCTTCCATGATCATTCTAGTGCCCGTTTTGTGTGTGATAGGATTCCTGGTACGCCTTAAGATTGGGTCGCCGGTCCTTTTCCGCCAGATACGTCCAGGGTTGCATGGCAGGCCTTTTACCATCTATAAGTTTCGCACTATGACGGATGAAAGGAATAAGGACGGGAGTCTGTTACCTGACAGACACCGCTTGACTAAATTCGGACGTTTTCTTCGGAGCACCAGTTTGGATGAATTGCCAGAATTGTTAAATGTTTTAAAGGGCGATATGAGTGTTGTCGGACCCAGACCATTACTTATGCAATATTTAGAGAGATATACACCCGAGCAGGCGCGCCGCCATGAAGTAAAGCCGGGTATCACAGGTTGGGCGCAGATAAATGGTCGTAATGCAATTACCTGGGAAGAAAAATTTCAGTATGATGTATGGTATGTCGATAATCAATCATTCTGGCTGGATTTAAAAATTATTATTTTAACGATTTGGAAAATTTTGAAACGTGAGGGAATTAATCAGCCAGGGCAAGCAACAATGGAAGAATTTATAGGATCAAAAAACAATGAGTGATCAAGACCGTTTTGCTGATTGGGAATATCCTGAGATTGAAGAGGGGAAACCGACCAAGTATAACTGGGTGGTCCGGAATGTTTATGGACTGAGATTAGGTTATAAAACGGACATAGGTGCCTTCAGTTACATCAATGCAAAATATGGAGTCACGATTGAGGATTTTGTACAAATAGGATCACATTGTTCCATTTATTCCGTCTCTACCATTGATGGAAAAAGCGGACCAGTGTTACTGAAGAAGGGCTGTCGTGTGGGAAGCCACAGTGTTATCATGCCGGGTGTGACTGTAGGTGCAAATTCTATTGTCGGTGCATTGAGTTTTGTTAGTTGTGACATTCCCGAGAACTGTATCGCCGCCGGGGTTCCAGCGAAAGTGATAAAAAAAACCAAGCCACATATTGCGTAAATCAAAGCAGATTTGTCTAAATGATAAAAACAAAAACAAAACGCATCTTCCTTTCCCCGCCCCACATGGGGGGACAGGAACTCGATTTTATCCGGGAAGCCTTTGAAAGTAATTACATTGCTCCCCTGGGGCCCCAGGTTAACGCCTTTGAACGTGAGTTCTGCGAGCGGGTCGGGATCTCCCATGCCGTGGCCCTGGCGAGCGGAACGGCGGCGATACACCTGGCCCTGCGGATTCTCGATGCCGGCCCCGGCGACGAGATCTTCGCCTCAACACTGACCTTCATCGGCAGCGTCACTCCCATCATCTTTCAGGGGGCACGTCCCGTCTTTATCGATGCCGACCGTGTCTCTTGGAACATGGACCCGGGGCTGCTCGAGGAGGAACTCAAACGGTGTGCCGCGGCCGGCAGCCTGCCGAAAGCGGTGGTCCCAACTGACCTGTACGGACAGTGCGCCGACCTGGACAGGATCCGCGACATCTGTGAACCCTATGAAATTCCCGTTATTGTTGATGCCGCCGAATCCCTCGGTGCAACCTGCAGGGGCCGAAGCGCCGGTGTTGGGGCATGGGCCGCGGTGTTCTCCTTCAACGGGAACAAGATCATCACCACCTCCGGAGGCGGCATGCTTGCCTCGGATGACAGGGCGATGATCGACCAGGCCCGGTTCCTGTCGCAACAGGCAAGGGATGATGCGCCCCACTACGAGCATTCGCAGATAGGCTATAACTACCGGATGAGCAACATCGTGGCCGCCATCGGCAGGGGACAGTTGCGGGTCCTTGACGAACGGGTCGATGCCCGTCGCCGCATCCGTGAATTCTATCAGGATGCCTTGAAGAAGCTTCCCGGCATATCCTTCATGCCCGAGGCTCCCTATGGAAAATCGAACTGCTGGCTGACGGTTATTCTGATCGAACCTGAAGCATTCGGTGCCGACCGGGAACAGGTTCGCCGGGCCCTCGAGGCGGAAAATATCGAATCGCGGCCCCTGTGGAAGCCGATGCACGCGCAGCCGGTGTTCAATGTGAAAGGGATTAAGGATTACGGATTAGGGATTACGGATTATGAATCGGGGATCGGGAATGGAAACAGGGGGCTCAGGCGGTATGAAGCACGGGTTGTGGGAGGAGCGGTCAGCGAGTACCTCTTTGAACGCGGTCTCTGCCTGCCCTCGGGAACGGCCCTGTCAAAGGACGACCTCGAGCGGATCGTGGCGGTGATCCGCAACTGCAAAGCCGCATAAAATTGTTGCAATCAGACCATTATGTGTTATTAGAATGCCGTTCATGGTAAGAAATAAGAACTTCTGGTTCATGCTTCTAGGGGACGCGGTTCTCGTCCTCCTCTCGTATTACGCCGCCTATTTTCTCAGGTTTGACGGCGATATCCCCCCGGTATTTTTTGCAGGATTCGTAAAGACCGTTGTCTGGGTCGTGCCGTTGAAGCTTTTATGCTTTAACTTTTTCGACCAGTACAAGGGCATGTGGCGCTACACGAGCTTGCATGACATCATCGATCTTTTGAAGGCCTGCCTGACATCGTCGGCCATAATCGCGCTGATGCTGCTTCTCGCCGTCCGGTTTATCGGATTTCCGAGAAGCGTGTTCGCCATAGATTTCATCCTCACCTTTTTCATGGTCGGAGGATACCGGGTCGCGATCAGGCTCTTCTATTCGCGGATGAACGGGCATTTCGCGGTTTCTTCACTATGGAAGCCACCGGCGGACGCGAAAAACATCCTCCTCATCGGAGCGGGTGATGCGGGGGAGAAACTGTTGAGAGAGATCATGGAAACGGCGAATCTCCAGTATAACGTGGTCGGGTTTCTGGATGACGATACACACAAGATGAACCGGTCCATCCATGGTGTGCCCGTCCTGGGAGCCGTTGATCAGATCCAGAAGGTGGTGAAAAAGAATAGGGTGGAGGAGATCATTATTGCAATCCCCTCCGTCAGGGGCGAGCAGATGCGGCGGATCGTCGGCCTCTGCGAGCAGACGGGAAAGAGGTTCCGGACCGTGCCGGGCATCTGGGAACTGATCGAAGGCAAGGTGTCGGTGAAGCGGATCAGGGATGTGACCCTGGCAGACCTCCTCGGCCGGGAAGAGGTCCATCTCGATGAGGACGGGATCGAACAGTATCTCTCGGGGAAAAAGGTCCTCGTCACGGGGGCCGGCGGATCAATCGGTTCCGAGCTGGTGCGGCAGATATGCCGGTTCGGACCGGCGGCGCTGGGTTTGCTCGATTTCAGTGAGTTCAACCTGTTCAGTATCGAAATGGAGTGCCGGCAGCTCTTTGAAGATATTCCCGTTCATCCCTTCCTGGTCGATATACGGGACGAGGAATCCCTGGAACAGACCTTCCGTGAATTCCGTCCCGATGTGGTCTTTCATGCCGCGGCGTACAAGCATGTCCCCATGCAGGAAGTGAATCCCTGGGAAGCCGTTGTCAACAATATCTGCGGCACCCGGAATGTCGCAGAGACGGCCCTGAGATACGAAACAGGACGCTTTGTGCTGGTCTCGACGGACAAGGCAGTACGCCCCGTAAATGTGATGGGTGCGACGAAACGGGTCGCCGAGATGCTCATCGAATCCATCAACGGCGGCCGGACACGGTTCATGGCGGTCCGGTTCGGAAATGTCATCGGCAGTTCCGGTTCGGTCATTCCCCTTTTCCAGGAACAGATAGCGCGGGGCACGCCCGTCACGGTGACCCACCGCGAAGTGACACGATATTTCATGAGTATTCCCGAGGCGGCTCAGTTGATCCTCCAGGCGGGTGCCATGGGAACAGGCGGTGAGATATTTATCCTCGACATGGGTACCCCCGTTCGCATTCTCGATATGGCGGAAGACCTCATCCGCCTCAGCGGCCTTGAACCGTACACGGACATCCCCATTGCGTTCACCGGTCTGCGGCCGGGTGAGAAGCTCTATGAGGAACTGATCACCGAAGGCGAGGGGATCGTATCGACGGAGCATGAGAAGATACTGGTCCTGCGGGGAAATACCGTGGACCGGGGGCGCCTGGAATCCTGTATCGAGGAACTGAAGAGGATCGCCCGTACCCATGACGCACCGGCGATCAAGAAGAAACTGCACGAGATCGTGGCTGAATACTCGCCGCAGCTCTAAGGATGCGCGGGTTCATTCGCTGAGCATCGCGTATCCGACCCGATGCATCGTAAAAGCTCTTTTCCATAGGGAATGATATACCGGCGGGTATAATCTATAACCCATTACCAAATACAATCCGGGGGGATGATATGATGAGAGTCAGGAAGTTCGTTGTTGTACTGCTTGTCGTTTCGTTGGTCGTTTCATTGGTTCCCGTTGTTTTTGCCGATGAGATGAAACCGGTCAATATCAACACGGCGTCGGCGGATGATCTGTGCACTCTGAGCGGGATCGGCAAGACCGTCGCTCAGCGTATCGTTGATTACCGTGATCTGAACGGTCCCTTCAAAACGCCGGAAGGCTTGATGGAAGTGAAAGGCGTGGGGGCGAAGATTTTCGATGCCAACAAGGATCGTATTACGATAAACTAACTTTCAACATATAATTTGCTCAATGGTAATGGGTTATAGATTTCCATATGGAATATGACAAAGGAGGCCCCCTGTGAAAAAAGCCTTTATCACCGGAATCACCGGCCAGGATGGTTCCTATCTTACCGAATTTCTCTTGAACAAAGGGTACGAGGTCCACGGCCTGATCCGGAGGTCCAGCACCTTCAACACGGATCGTATCGACCATCTCTACCGTGACCTTCACGATCCCGAGGCCCGGATGTATCTCCATTACGGAGACCTTTCCGTTTCGGGCCAGTTGATGGACCTGCTCTTCGATATCAGGCCCGATGAGATCTACCACCTGGGCGCCCAGAGCCATGTGCGCGTCAGTTTCGACATGCCCGAGTATACGGGTGATGTGACGGGTGTCGGCACGATACGGCTTCTGGAGGCGATCCGCAAAACAGGCATCGAGACAAAATTCTACCAGGCGTCGTCGAGCGAAATGTTCGGCGCGGCGCCGCCGCCCCAGAGCGAGAAGACCCCTTTTGAACCCCAGAGTCCCTATGCCGCGGCGAAGGTGTATGCCTATTACGTGGTCAAGAACTATCGACAGGCTTACGGCATATTTGCCTGTAACGGCATCCTCTTCAACCATGAATCGCCGAGAAGAGGGGAGACCTTCGTGACGAGAAAGATCACCCGGGCGGCGACACGGATAAAACTTGGCCTTCAGGATAAGCTCTACCTGGGGAATCTGGAGGCAAAGCGGGACTGGGGATACGCCGGCGATTACGTGGAGGCGATGTGGATAATGCTCCAGCAGGAAAGGGCCGACGACTTCGTTATCGCCACGGGCGAGACACACTCGGTCCGCGAGTTCGCCGAGCGGGTTTTTGAAAAGCTCGACCTTGATTACAAGCAATACGTGGAAATAGATAAGCGGTATTTCCGGCCCACCGAGGTCGATGTGCTGCTCGGAGATGCCTCCAAGGCGCGCGAGAAGCTGGGCTGGGTCCCCCGGGTCGGCTTCGAAGCCCTCATAGACATGATGATCGACCATGACCTGGAAACGGCGCAGAAGGAAAAGACGCTGGTAGACGCGGGATTTGTGGTCGGGAATCGGCGGGGTTCGTGAATCGTGAATCGTGAATCGAGAATCGTTATTACTGGAGGGAAGGGGTTTCTGGGGACCCACCTCATCAGGAAACTGAGAGAGCGGGGGTACCGGAACATACTGGTCGCTGACCTTCCGGAATATAATTTTGTCGATGCTACCGATGTGCGCCGGATGTACGATGAGCTCAACCCCGATATCGTCATCCACCTGGCGGCGAAGGTCGGGGGCATCGGGTTCAACCGCGAGAACCCGGCGACGCTGTTCTATGAGAACCTGATGATGGGGACCCAGCTTCTCCACGGGGGGTATCTGAAGGGAATTCAGAAGTTCGTGGCCATCGGGACGATCTGTGCCTATCCGAAATTTACGGAGGTCCCCTTCAGGGAGGATGATATCTGGAACGGCTATCCCGAGGAAACGAACGCACCTTACGGCCTGGCGAAAAAGATGATGCTGGTCCAGTCCGATGCCTATCGCCGACAGTTCGGTTTCAACTCCATCTTCCTCCTTCCCGTGAATCTCTTCGGGCCGGGAGATAACTTCGACCCCCGCTCTTCTCATGTCATTCCCGCCCTCATCAAGAAGTGTGTCGACGCCATTGAGGCGGGGGAGGAGGAAATTACGGTCTGGGGAACGGGCGAGGCGACCCGGGAATTTTTCTATGTGGAAGATGCGGCGGAGGCCATCATCCTTGCCATGGAACGGTACAACAGAAGTGAGCCCGTGAACATCGGGGCCGGTTTCGAGATATCCATCCGGGACCTGGTCGCGCTCATCGTGGAGCTGACGGGGTTCCAGGGAACGGTCCGATGGGATACGTCGCAGCCGGACGGGCAGCCGCGACGTATGCTCGACACGTCACGGGCCTTGCGGGAGTTCGGATTTCAGAGCGGGACCGATTTCAGGGAGGGCCTGAAGAGGACCATCGAGTGGTATAAAGAGCGGTTGAAATAGGCATTTATTAGGGATACAATCGTCGGGAAAAGTTGTTTGACTTCAAAAAAACTTTGTGTTAAAAGCCGCCAGGTCAATGAAAAAAGGGAATAAGAGCACTATTCTTGAAATGGCCTATGCCAGCAGTCTCGGCATTGCCATGGTTATTGCGGTCTTTGGCAGTCTGTTTATCGGTGCGTACCTCGATCGGAAATTCGGAACACGCAATATTTTCACGATCCTCTTCCTGGTTGTCGGCGTTGTCGCCGGATTCAGGAATTATTACCTTTTTTTCAAGCGATATCTTCCGGATAGCGAAGAGAGGCCCAGTAGCACGGCAAAGAAGCCTCGGTCGGATGGAAAAATCACCATTACAAAAAAGGATTGAACTGGGAAATTGGCTGATCCTGGCCTTCGTCGTTCTTGTAAGTTCGATATTCCTCTCCATCGGTATGACTCTTGGAATTCTCTTCGGCGGTCTCATCAGCATCGTAAATTTTTACTGGCTTGCCCGTGATCTGAAGAAGCTTTTTCTCATTTACGCGGACAAGGCGAAACCGTACATCATGCTCAAGTTCTTTCTCCGCTTCGGTGTTACGGGAATCGCTCTTTTTGTTATAGTCACGCAAACGCCCGTGTCCGTGATCGGTCTTGTCATCGGTCTGTCACTGGTGGTGGTAAATATAATAATTACCGTTATCGGCGCGAATGTAAAAAATCCCCTAAGGAGGTTCAGGAAGAAAGATGCATCCTCTGTTATTTCTAGATAACCCCTATTTCCCTCCGCACGTCACCTATACGTGGTTCATCATGCTGCTCCTGGCCGGTTTGTCCTTTCTCGTTACACGAAACCTTCAGATCTATCCCGGAAAAGTGCAGCATATTTTTGAAGTGATCATGAAAATGATCAGAGGCCTGATGGAGGAGTCCATGGGGTCCGACGGCCTCAAGTTCTTTCCCCTGATCGCCACCATCGCCCTGTTCATCCTGGTGGCGAACCTGCTCGGTATTATTCCGGGCTTTGAATCCCCGACGAGCAATCTGAACACGACCGTATCAATGGCGCTCGTGGTCTTCGTGATGACCCACATCGTGGGGATCAAGGTTCACGGGTTCGCCTATATCAAGCAGTTCCTGGGGCCTGTTTGGTGGATGATGCCCCTCATGCTTCCCATCGAGCTGATCAGCCATCTGGCCCGTCCCCTTTCACTGTCGGTCCGGCTTTTCGGGAATATCATGGGTGAGGACCTTGTCCTGGCGATCATTCTGCTGCTTGTCCCGTTCCTTGTTCCGCTTCCCATGTTTGCGCTGATGATCTTTACCTCGGTCATTCAGACGCTGGTCTTCGTCATGCTGTCAATGATCTATATCAAGATGGCAATGGAAGGCGCCCACTAAACCGGAAACGGGCGTGGTTACATACCTGCTCAGGGGGTTGGAATTCGTATGGATCTCAACCCCCTTTTTTATGAATATCCTTCCATATCAACGGGATGAACACTTCCCGGTGTGCAGTTTTCCTTCATGAAATATCTTGAACAACGCCGGGGGCTGTGGTAGTTCAGAACAGTCATTTCGGAGAGTGAAGAACCTGCCGGTGAAAGCCGGGCTGGTGAAGGGGAGGGGACGCGGTGACCGATAAAAAAGAGACCATCATCGATGGCAGGGTATTACACGAAGACGATGTTATCCACGAGCTCGTCGATGTTGTCGAAGAAGGGCCGGGAAAAGGGGGCGGGGAAGGTTCCCTGACACCGGAGATGCGCGAGATCGTTACAGCTATGGCCGAAAAGATCGCCCGCGAGATGTTTCCCGGCATCGCGGAGCGTATTGTTCGTGAGGAGATCGAAAAATTGAAGGAGAAGCTCTGATTCCATGCCCCTGATACCTGACGGCGGGTCTCTCCGAAAACGGCTTCGCCTGTTCCTCCTTTTTATTTCCTTTATATCGTTTACGATGCTCCCCGCGGTTCATGGAATCGCGCAGGTCGGGGAACATCTCGTCCTGGAAGCGGTCGGAGAGTCAACGAGTTTCGACGGAAACATGTCCCTGGCCCGTGACATGGCCGTCACCGATGCCCTGAAGAAAGCCGTCGCGCTTGCTCTGGAGAGATACCTGTCTCCCGAGGCAATGGAGAATAACAGGGAGATCATTGATGATGCCATACTGCTGCGGTCCGGGGATTTCATAGACGAGTACTTTGTGGTTGATGAAGGCAGCGACGGAGACCGCTACCGGGTGGCGATACGGGCGTACGTCATAAAACAGATGATCGCCGATGAGCTTACCGCTCTCGGAATGATGCGGAAAACGGGCGATGACCCGGGCGTACTGGTTATCATTGTTGGTCGCGGCGCGGATGATGCCGGAGTTGTGTCCGTGGTGGAAAACGTGTTCCGTTCAGCGCTTCGGGGAAAAGGATATTATCAGCTTACCCCCGCCTTGCCGGGTGGGTCGATCGGGTTCCCTGGAACGGAGTTGAGTACCGCAGAGCTTGTGGAACTTGGTGAACATGCCGGTGCGGAGCTTGTCATTTTTGGAAAAGCGCTGGCATCATCGTCGGAGCTTGTCGCCGGTACGGCGATGAGATCCTGCGAGGCCCGTGTGACCGTCCGTGCGCTCAGGACCGCCGATGGAAATACCGTGGCAACGGCGGACGCGCATGGTGCCTTTGTCGGTGCCGGTGACGAGGATGGAATCGCCAGAGCGATGGAGCAGGCGGCGTCAAGAGCCGCTGAAGAGGTAACTGTCCGGCTGGGACAAGGGTGGCGTGTCGAAACAAGCGCTCCCCCCCTGGTTTCTCTGACCGTCCGGGGAATAGCGAGTTACCCTGATTTTGCCGGATTCAGGGACCTGTTGAAGAACACCGTAAAAGGTGTAACGGATCTTTCATACCGGAGCATGTCGACCGGTATGGCCCGGTTCGATGTCTCCGTCCGGGGAGGCGGCCTGGCCCTTGCCGAGTCGCTTTCTTCGCTGTCATTGAATGGCGGTTTCCTCTCAGTTACTGATGCCTCGCCGGAAGCCGTGGAACTGACGATAATCAAATAGATGATGAAGCTCACTATGATGAAATGCTGCAAAGATCTGGTTTTCCTGTCCGTCATTGTCGTGGCGATATATGGATGCGGGCCGAAGGCCCCCTGTGCCGTGGTACCCGACTATGCTTCCCGCGGGGTGAGAATGATAGCGGTCATGCCGGTGAATACGACTGCTGGCGATGAACGGGCGGCGCGGGCGATACGAAGCGAGGTGCAATCGCAACTGTACTTCAAAGGGTATGCCAAGGTGCCCCTTGCACTGGTGGACAGGAGCATCAAGGAATTCAGCGGGACCAATCCCGGGGGAACGGCGGCGGCCATGTCTCCGCAGACCATGGGCGACCTTCTCGGTGTGGATGCCGTAATGTACTGCACCATTGCTCAGTGGGATACCTCACCCGTCTATCTGTATGCGCCTACGTCCGTGACGGCACGGTTCGAACTCAGAAGCGCCGTCACCGGTGAAATGCTCTGGCGCTCGGAACACACGGCGGTTGAAAGAAATTACGATATAACCGGAAAACGGCTTGAGATGAAGAGTTATGAAGCATATGAGCGAATTGTCGCCGAAGTGGTGACCGAGACCCTTTCGACGCTTCCCAACGGTCCTGACTATCTGACGGACATGGACCACGAGCAGGACCTGTGGCCCCTGTGGTGAGCGGAACCCGCAGCGGGAAGGAACGGTGCCTGAAGAGATGAACATTCCCAATATCCTGACAGTGATACGTATTATTCTGGTGCCTGTTTTTGTCATTTTCCTGATCCGCGGTTCTTTCCTGTCCGCGCTTGTCGTTTTTGTTGTTGCCGGGATCACCGATGCCCTCGACGGCTTCCTGGCACGGGTCCTCAACCAGCAGACGGTCCTGGGAGCGTATCTGGACCCCATCGCGGACAAGGCGCTCGTCGCAACGTCCTTTGTTTCCCTTTCCATAATGGGATTCATCCCGGGATGGCTTGCCGTCATCGTCATCAGCAGGGATTCCATCATTCTCCTCGGCATTCTCCTTTTCTTCATACTTTCCGTTTCATTTGAGATGAAACCGGCCTTCGTCAGCAAGCTGACCACCGTGTTCCAGATACTGACCGTTGTATTCGTTTTGCTTTTTCAATGTTTCCCGCGATACGCGTGGGATAATGTCCTTGGGACGCTCATATGGTCGACGGCGGTCGTTACCGTGATATCGGGATTGTATTACATACGTGTCTGGTTTCTCTATGCCGGGCGCGGACCCAGGAACAATGAATAAAAATGGTCTGTCGCGGGCGCGTTTTTACGGCGGTGTGACTGCCGGGAACCATCCGGCCGCGAAGGGGAAATCGATGTATTATTTCTTGACAGAAACCCTTTTTGCTGTTAAGCAAACCACACTTTTGGGTACCCCATGTAGGCACGTAGCTCAGGGGGAGAGCATCACCTTGACGCGGTGGGGGTCCAGGGTTCAAATCCCTGCGTGCCTACCATGTTTTGTTATGTAATTTTCGGTCAGGAAAGGGCATCATGAAGGATAAACCGATGATGCCCTTTCTTAAATCAGCGATTGTGTAAAATCATAACGAATTGAGATATAAGGGGAATTTCAGTTTCTGGTAAAAAGGGCCCCTTTCACGGTCGGAACACGGCATGTTTTTAAGGTAGCTGACTATCATGAGTGAGATCCAGGTAAAACTCCCCGACGGGACACAGTCACGGTTTCGATCGGGGGAAACAGTGAAGGAAATAGTGTCATCATGGCAGGCATCCGCTCTTGACCGGGCGGTCGCGGCCAGGCTCAACGGAGAACTGGTCGATATGAGCAGCCCCGTGGAGGTGGACTCCCGTATCGACCTTATCGATATTGGATCCCCGGAGGGGCGCGAAGTTCTGCGGCACAGCATTTCCCATATCATGGCCGAGGCAGTGAAGGACCTTTTCGATGGTGTCAAGGTGACCATCGGGCCCTCGATCGAGGACGGATTCTACTATGATTTCGATTACGTAAATACCTTTACTCCCGATGACCTCGAAAGGATCGAGGCCAGGATGCGGGAGATCATAGCGGAAGACCATCCCTTCGAGCGAACCGTGATGTCACGGGAGGAAGCGATCCGGTTCTTTGATGAAAAAGGCGAGACCTACAAGGTGGAGCTGATCGAGGACCTTCCCGAGGATGTGAAAACCGTATCCCTCTATCAGCAGGGTAATTTCGTTGATCTCTGCCGGGGACCGCACGTTCCCTCGACGGGCATGATCAAGGCCTTCAAGCTGCTCAACGTGGCCGGTGCTTACTGGCGCGGTGATGAAAACCGGCAGATGCTGCAGCGCATCTATGGGACCGGCTTCCCCTCCGAGGAGGAGTTGACGGAATACCTTACCCTTCTGGAAGAGGCAAAGAAACGGGACCACCGGAAGCTCGGCCGGGAGCTGGACCTTTTCCAGATGAACGATGAAGCCGGGTCCGGTCTTATCATCTTTCATCCCAAGGGAGCGCTTCTGAGAAGGATCATCGAGGACTGGGAGGTCAGGGAACATCTCAAGCGGGGGTATGATATCGTCATCGGCCCGCAGATCCTCAAGGGTGATCTCTGGAAAAAATCAGGTCACTTCGATCATTACCGGGAAAATATGTACTTTACCGAGGTGGATGAGCAGCTGTACGGCATCAAGCCCATGAACTGCCTCGCCCACATGCTTATATACAAGGCAAAGATCCGCAGCTATCGTGACCTGCCGCTCAGGTACTTTGAGCTCGGCACCGTGCATCGTCACGAAAAAACGGGCGTGCTCCACGGGCTCCTTCGCGCCCGGCAGTTCACCCAGGATGACGCCCATATCCTGTGCACACCCGACCAGTTGAACGACGAGATCAGGGCCATCGCCGACTTTGTCGCCTATGCGATGGAGATATTCCGCTTTGATTATGAGGTTGAACTGAGCACGCGACCCGATAATTCGATCGGTTCAGACGAGGACTGGGAACTCGCGACGAACGCCCTCGATCAGGCATTGAAGGACAACGACATCTCCTTTGAGGTGAACGTGGGTGACGGTGCCTTCTACGGTCCGAAAATAGATTTCAAGCTGAAGGATGTCCTGGGAAGAAAGTGGCAATGCGCCACTATCCAGTGTGATTTTACCTTGCCCGAGCGATTTGATTTGAGCTATGTTGGGCCCGACGGTGAAAGACACAGGCCGGTCATGCTTCATCGAGTCATACTCGGCTCGATCGAAAGGTTCATGGGAGTTCTCATTGAACACTACGCCGGAGCCTTTCCGCTCTGGCTGTCCCCGGTTCAGGCGGGCGTTCTTACCGTTACGGACAGTCAGATACCTTACGCGCAGGAGGTCTATCAGAAACTTCTTGACGCGGGTATCCGTGTGGAGCGTGATTTCAGGAACGAAAAACTGGGGTACAAGATCCGGGAAGGGCAGATGCAGAAAACGCCCTATCTCCTGGTTGTCGGTGACCGTGAGGTCACATCGGGCACCGTGACACCGCGCGAACGGGGGGGGAAGAACCTCGAATCCATGTCGCCGGAGGAGTTCATCTCTCTCGTACAGGACAAGACCGGCCGCTATGAATAGCATTCCCCGCTGCCCCGGTATGCGCACCGGGCAACGACGAAGGGTGAAACCGGGCGCCGCGTATGGATTTTTTTACGAAGGTGTCAATTTTAAACTTGCAACTTGTAACATAAAACTTTAAACTCACGAGCTTTCAGGAGGTGGCACATAGTTAAGAATTTACGCATCAACGATGAGATCAGGGTTCACGAGGTACGGGTGGTCACCGTTGATGGTGAACAGCTGGGTGTTCTCCCGCTGGCCCGGGCTCTTGAAGAAGCGGAAAAGGCAGGCCTCGACCTTGTTGAGGTGGCACCACAGGCAACGCCGCCGGTATGCCGCATCATGGATTACGGCAAATACCGGTATCAACAGAGCAAGAAATTGACGGCGGCGAAAAAAAGCCAGACCACCATACAGGTAAAAGAGATACGTGTTCGGCCAAAGACGGAAGAACATGACCTGCAGGTAAAATTGCGCCACATACAGAGATTCCTCGATCAGAATCACAAGGTCAAGATAACGATGATGTTCAGGGGGCGGGAGATCGTGTATTCTGAAAAGGGAAGAATACTGATGGAAGACATCAAGAACAGATTGGGTGACGGATGTACCATCGACCAGCCTCCAAAACGGGAGGGGAGAAACATGACGATGATCGTTTCTCCGAAGAAGTGATTACGGAAACGAAGAGGTGATTGAATGCCGAAAGTTAAAACACACAGAGGAGCCGCCAAGCGGTTCAAGCTGACAGCATCGGGGAAAGTACGGCGGAACAAGGCATATGCGAGTCATATTCTGACCAAGAAAACCAGGAAGCGGAAGAGGAACCTCAGGCAGAACGCCTATCTGAACGAACGGGACGCCGGAGCGATCAGGAAATTGCTTCCCTATGCATAGAAACGCATAAAGTGAAGGAGATCGACATACAATGTCACGGGTAAAAAGAAGTGTATCAGGAAAGAAGAAAAGAAGGAAGATCCTGAAGCTTGCCAAGGGTTATTTCGGGGCTCGGAGCAGGTTGTACCGGACCGCCACGGAAGCCGTGGAACGGGCCATGAAGTATTCCTACCGGGACCGGAAAGCACGGAAGCGGGATTTCAGGAAACTGTGGATTGCCCGTATCAATGCCGCTGCCCGTATGAACGGGATATCATACAGCAAATTCATCGACGGCATGAAGAAAGCCGGCATGGACATCGACCGGAAAATTCTTGCCGAGCTCGCAGTCAGTGATCCCAAGGCTTTTTCTGAGATCGTCACGGTTGTGAAAGGTGAACAGGCTGAATGAGAGCGGTTCTTGAAAGTCTCAGAAAGCAGGCCGATGATGAAATAGACGCCTCGACCGGCAAAGAAGAACTGCTCGCCGTCAAAACACGGTACCTTGGGAGAAAAGGACTTCTCACGGAGGTCCTCCGAAAGCTGAAGGATGTGGCGCCCGAGGACCGGCCGCTTATCGGGAAACTTTCCAACGACATCAAGGAATCAATTTCCGGAAGGATCGACGAAGCCCTGGAGAGGCTCGGCTCGCAGGAATCGTCGAAGGTCCTTGAAAGGGAGAAGATCGACGTTACCCTGCCGGGGAGGAGGACCCCGTACGGTACGGTCCATCCGGTAACCCGGGTTGAGAAGGAGATCTGCGACATTTTCGCCACCCTTGGTTTTTCAATTGCCGAAGGCCCGGAAGTTGAACTGGATTATTATAATTTTGAAGCCCTGAACATTCCCCCGGATCACCCCGCCCGGGACATGCACGACACATTTTACATAACGGAGGGCACCGTTCTCCGCACCCATACATCACCCGTCCAGATCAGGACCATGGAGCGGCAGCGGCCACCCGTCAGGATCGTTTCTCCCGGGAAGGTGTACCGGCCCGATTCGGATATATCCCATACTCCCATGTTTCACCAAGTGGAGGGGCTTCTCGTCGACAGAGATGTGACCTTCGGTGACCTCAAGGGAGTGCTGACCTACTTTGTCAGGCAGATGTTCGGAATGGATACGGCGTTGCGGTTTCGCGCGAGCTTTTTCCCCTTCACGGAGCCGAGCGCGGAAGTCGATATGCAGTGCGTCATCTGCAAGGGTTCGGGATGCCGCGTCTGCGGTCAGAGCGGATGGATAGAGATCCTCGGATCAGGTATGGTGGACCCCGAGGTCTTCAAGGTTGTTGGATATGACCCGGAAGAATATACCGGGTTCGCCTTCGGGCTTGGCGTGGAACGGATCGCCATGCTGAAATATGGAATTTCCGATATTCGAATGTTCTTCGAGAACGATCGAAGGTTTCTGGAACAGTTTTGATAACTTCCTGTAAAGGCCATGTGCGGCGTTCAGTTCCGTTCTTCTCGCAGTGATGCGCTTACCCCGTTTAGATTCATGAAAACACCAGATCGAAGGAGATCCGGCGGCATATGTTAGTCAGTTTACGGTGGTTGAAAGATTACGTTGACATAGAAATGAGCACCAAAGAGCTTGCCGGGAAGCTTACCATGGCGGGACTCGAGGTGGAGTCGATCGAAGAATCCGGTCCCGGTTTTACCGGTGTGATCGTATCCCGGATCGATTCGGTAAAACCGCACCCCGATTCAAAGAAGCTGTCCCTCTGTGAGGTATGGACCGGTACGGAGACGCTTCCGATCGTCTGCGGCGCGCCGAATGTCGCAGAAGGGATGCTGACGCCGCTGGCGACCGTTGGGGCGACCATCCCCGGCGGGTACACGATCAAACGATCGCGGATCCGGGGCGAGCTGTCGGAAGGAATGCTCTGTTCCGACGAGGAACTGGGAATCGGAGATGATGCCTCGGGCATCATGGCACTGCCCGATACACTGAAACCGGGGGATGATCTGGCGGATGCGCTTGATCTGAAGGATATCACCTTTGATGTGTCCATTACGCCCAATCGCTCCGATTGCCTCAGCATCCTCGGTATTGCCAGGGAAATAGCGGCCATAACGGGGAAAGCGATGCGATATCCGGACATGACCGTTTCCGAGTCCGGCGAGGATATCCGCGATATAACATCCGTGGACATTCTCTCGCCCGACCTGTGTCCCCGATACTCGGCGCGGATCATCAGGAATGTGACGGTCAGGCCCTCTCCCCTGTGGATAAAGCTGAGACTTGAAGCGGTGGGCCTTCGGGCGATCAATAACGTGGTTGACGTGACGAACTTCATTATGATGGAGATGGGCCAGCCCTTACATGCCTTTGATTTCCGGTATCTCGAGGAAGGACGGATCGTCGTGCGGGGGGCGGGGGAAGGAGAGGAATTCATTTCCCTTGATGAAAAAACGCGGACCCTGAGGGCCGATACATTGATGATATGCGACGGGGTGAAGCCGGTGGCGGTGGCCGGCATTATGGGCGGTCTCAATTCGGAAGTCACCGATGATACGGAAACCGTCCTGCTTGAAAGCGCCTATTTCAACCCTGCTTCTATCCGGAGGTCGTCACGGGCTCTCGGCATGAGCACCGACGCGGCGTTCCGCTTCGAGCGGGGCATCGATCCCGAGGGTGTCATCAAGGCGTCGAACCGGGCCGCCCGGTTGATCGCCGAAACGTCGGGAGGTACCGTCTGCCGTGGTTTCATCGATGCCTATCCCAGGAAAATTGAACCCGTGACGGATATCCCCCTGCGGCTGCAGCGCGTGCAGGCGCTTGCCGGGATTACCATAGAGGAGGGCTCGGCGGTTTCCATCCTGAAAAACCTTGAGATGAAAGTTGTCCGTGACGGTGCCGGGACCTACCGCGTGACGCCGCCCACCTTCCGGGTCGATATATCCCGGGAGGCCGATCTGATCGAGGAGATCACAAGGATATACGGCTATGACAAGATACCTGTGACGCTGCCGCGTCAGTCGACGGTATCGGAGATACGGGACAGAAAACGGACCCTGATGGAGACGATCCGCATCGTCCTGAACGGAATGGGATACTCGGAAGTGATCAATTACAGCTTTACCAGCCCGATGCTGGCCGACCGGCTGAATCTTCCCGAGAACGACGAAGGCCGGCGCTATGTGCGCATCAAGAATCCACTCACGGAAGAAACATCGGTGATGAGGACCGTCCTGACCTATGGATTTCTGGAAACGGCGTTCAGGAACGCGAACACGGGAACCCAGGATCTCAAGATGTTTGAGATGGGGAAGGTCTTTATCGGTACCGGAGAGGATACCCTGCCCCACGAGCGGGAGCGGTTGGGAGGGTTCATCAGCGGGTCGCGTTTTGGTGACCTGTGGCATTTCAATGATGAAGAGTCCGACTTCTACGATTTGAAGGGTGCCGTTGAAAACGTGTTCGATTCCCTGAAAATACATGACGTTATCTACCGCTCGGGATGTACCGTGCCGTTTCTTCATCCCGGAAGGTCCTGCGATATTATCGCGGCCGGCCGGCATATCGGCTTTCTGGGAGAGATACACCCGGACGTTCTCGAGAATATGGATCTGAAGAACCGGGTGGTCATC
This sequence comes from Deltaproteobacteria bacterium, assembly GCA_016933965.1. Lineage (NCBI taxonomy): Bacteria > Pseudomonadati > Myxococcota > Myxococcia > Deltaproteobacteria bacterium. The sequence goes on from JAFGTS010000014.1 coordinate 75,123, forward strand.
TTTGAGCTGGAACTGCAGGAACTGCTCGATCTCTTTACGGGCGATATACAGTATCAGGAAATTCCACGTTACCCGGCTTCTTCCCGGGACGTGGCCTTCGTGGTCGATTCGGCCCTTGAAGCGGAGCGGATAATTGATCTCGCCCGGGGAAAACAGGAGAAACTCCTTGAAAACGTTTGTGTTTTCGATGTATATTCCGGAAAAGGGATTCCCGAAGGCATGAAGAGCATTGCCCTGCGTTTCACGTACCGTTCGCCGGCCAGGACCCTTACCGACGAAGAAGTAAATGCCTCGCACAAGGATCTGGTGGACGGGATCGTAAAGACAACAGGGGCGAAGATAAGAGGAATGGAAGTCTGAAGAATATCAGGAAGAGGTGACTCATGACAAAGTCGGATCTCGTTCAGATCGTTCATGACCAGTTGGGAATTTCCAGGAAGGATTCCGCGGAACTGGTTGAATCGATTTTCGAGGTTATCAAGGAGAATCTGGTCAAAGGTGAGAGTATAAAAATATCCGGATTCGGGAACCTCCAGGTCAGGGACAAAAAGGCGCGAAAGGGCCGGAATCCCCAGACCGGAGAAGAATTGGTGATTCCCGCCAGGAGGGTTTTGACCTTCAAGCCGAGCCAGATCCTCAAGAATGCATTGAATGACTGAGGGACAAATCCTCTGTGTCCGTCTGGAAGGAGCCGGGAACCATGGAAGGTACCATTCCCGACAAGAGTTACTTCCGTATCGGTGAGGTAAGCAGGATTCTCGGCGTGGAGCCATATGTGGTTCGATACTGGGAATCTGAATTCCGGACGGTAAAACCGCTGAGGACCCGTTCCGATCAACGCCTGTACCGGAAAAAGGACGTGGAGGAACTTCTGATGATCAGGGACCTCCTCTACGACGAGAAGTTCACCATTGCCGGGGCGAAACAGAGGCTCTCAGACATGAAGTCTGAATCTGCGGACCTTTCGGATTCCCATTACCGGCTTCTCATGGCGGTAAAAAAGGAATTGATGGCATTGAAAAAGATCATCGGTTGACAGGCGCCCGGCCCGAGAAAACAAAAAAACCGGTTAAAGGAGTGTTCTTTTAACCGGTTTTCTTTTTTCACAGGTCTTGTACGATCAATGAAGAATGGCTATCTCCCCGCTTTTCGTTTTGATGCCTTCAGCGGATTGAGTTTCTGCACTTTTTCTTCTTTCGATTTCTTGGCATGCGTGGCCGAGGGGCATATGCCGGTAGCCCATTTGCCGGCCGGGTCCGGATAAAGCATGCAATATTTGTTTCCTGAAGATTCGAGTATTCTACCGCAGCCTTCACATTTTTCGATGATAGTGTGACAGCTTCCACCATTAAAGGTGCAGCCTTTCTTGCTCATGAACACACATTCCGTTCCTGCCTTTACGGTCTGACAAACCATGGGTATCATTCCCCCTTTCTCTGTGGTATGGCACGTAAAAAAATCGGGTAGCCTTTTCAGTTACCCGACTTGACCTTCGTGCTTTGTTTGTTCAGCCGGAGCGTGATGACATACCGTGAATGGTCGCCAACTCACCCGGCTTTTCACTCTGAGCGCCACTGCTGTTCAATGAATATGTCAATGAAGGAACTACAACCGAACAAGGACACTCATCGCCGGACATCGTCGCTGATTTTCGGGGGCGTCGTAACAGAAAAAAATTACGGTGTCAACAAAAAAATGTTTTTTCAATTACGGTTGACTTAGAATACTAATCATGTTAGCGTACCGCGTTCTTGGATTAGCAAGGAAATCAGGATTGTAGAGAGGAAAATCCATGTACCGGCCGCAGGGGGGCGAGGTATAGAAACCGTGGAAAGGTGGGGGGAAAGACGACCTGGAACGTGGTCCCTGGTGCGGGTTTTTTTCCGTTCTCTTTTGATCCAGGCGTCGTTGAACTATTCGAAGATGCAGAACCTGGGTTTTGTCTTTGCTCTGATCCCTCTGGTGAAAGGGATAGATGAAAAAAAGAGACAGTCTGACATATTGAAACGCCACATACGGTTTTTCAATTCGCATCCTTATTTTTCCGCACCCATTCTTGGCACTGTCGCACGGCTCGAGTACGATGCATCGGACGATGAGCAGCGGCGGCGTGTGGACGGGCTGAAAGAGGCCCTCATGGCCCCCTATGCGGCGCTGGGTGATCCCTTCTTCTGGGGTGCGTGGAAACCTTTTTCCGCCTTTGTGGGGGTGATGGCGGCTCTGGGCGGCATTGCGGCCGCCCCGCTGCTCATGGTCGGCCTCTACAATGCGGTTCATCTTCCTTTCAGGGGTTGGGCGTTTGTCGAGGGATGTCGTGACGGCCGGGGTGCGTTGAACTTTATCGGTTCCCTCAAGTTGCCGGAGCGGACCAGCCAGATCAAATTGATGTCGGCCGTGGTTCTTTCCATGATCGCGGCCCTGGCGATCCCCCTTGCTCATCCAGCGTCCGGTGGCGTGGCTCAGATACTCCTGATGACGGGAATACTCGGGACCGTCCTTGCCTGTTACTGGCTGATAAAACGAGGCGTGCCGGTCCTTGCTGTTCTCTATGGGGTGGCTTTTCTTGTCTGTGTTGTTTCGGTACTGTGATGCGGACCGTACGGTTTGAATGTTGGATGGAACAGTGAAACGGGGCTGGTTGTTCGATCACGCCGGCCGTTTCCTGCCTGAGTATATGAGAAAAGAAGAGAATTTTACACTGAAGAATGAGCTTGGGCTGCATGCCCGTGTCGCTGCCATGCTGGTGAACGTATCAAGTAAATATGACGCCAGGATATCTTTCGAAAAAGACGGGATTGAGGTTGACGGAACCAGTATTCTTGATATTCTTACCCTTGCCTGTCCCAAGGGAAGCAACATCACCATCAGGGCCGAGGGTACCGATGCGGACCGGGCCATGAAGGAATTTGCCAGGCTGATAGAGAACAAGTTCGGTGAAGACTGACGACTTCGTAAGGGTTCATTTTTGCCGCTTTACGAATTTAACGAGGGTGTCAGGATTGATCCATGATGCGGGCTTTTTGAGAATCCGTCGCATCTGTCAGAGGTTTAGAGATTTGTGAATTTGCAGCGAGGACATCGGTAATTGGATCAGGAAAAGATAAAGAAAACAGTTCTTCTCAGGGGCATCGGTGTGTCTCCCGGCATTGTGAGCGGAAAGGCATATGTCCTGGACCGCAGGGACGTTAAGGCACTGCACTACAATCTTTATGGCAAGGACGTGATCGAACGAGAGGTTGAACGGTTCCGTAAGGCCCTGGACGAATCGGAAAAGGAGCTTCTGAACATCAAGGAACGTCTCGGAGAGGGCGAGGAGATCGGTCCGCTCTTTATTGATGTACAGATCATGATCCTCAGGGATGAGAAGTTCGTCGGCAGCACGGTGCGGAACATCAGAAGCCGGAGCATCAATGCGGAATGGGCGTTGAGCCTCAGCGTGTCCCGCTATCGTGAGATGTTCGAAAAGATCGAGGACGCCTACCTGAAAGGCCGCATCAAGGATATTGAAGACGTGGCCCAGATCGTATTCAGGAACCTTTCCGGTGACACTCATGAAAGCATAGTGGACATCCCGGACAGGGTCATTCTGATAGCCCACGACCTCTCGCCCGCTGACACGGTTCAGATGAAAACCGAAAAGATACTTGCCTTTGCCACCGATGTGGGAAGCAAGACCTCGCATACGGCGATCATTGCCCGGGCCATAGAGATCCCCGCCACCGTCGGGCTCAAGAACGTCTCGGAGGTGGTCAAAACCAACGACATCGTGATCATTGACGGTACCTGGGGTACCGTTATCGTAAACCCGGATCCGGAGCTGATCAAACGGTACGAAGAGAAGAGGCGGCATTACCATATCATGGAGGAGGACCTCAATAAGGAGGCACCCCTTCCCTCCGTTACGAAAGACGGGCACCGCATCGGTATCGGGGCGAACATAGAGTTCAGCGATGAGGCCGTTTCCGCCGTATCTCACGGAGCCAACGGCGTCGGTCTCTTCAGGACGGAATTCATCTATATCAACAAGGAGCAGTTGCCCACGGAAGAGGAGCACTACTATCACTACCAGCGGGTCATAGAGACGGAAGGTATCAAGTGGGCGACGATCCGGACCTTTGATCTGGGGGGGGACAAGTTCATTTCAGATCCCCGTCTGGCCGAGGAAATGAACCCGGCAATGGGGCTGCGCGCCGTTCGTTACTGTCTTCGTGAGATTGATCTTTTCAAGGTGCAGATTCGGGCCATTCTCAGGGCGAGCGTACTGGGGAATACAGGCATACTGATTCCCATGATATCCGGTGTGGAGGAGATACGGCACGTCAAAGAGATCATCGCCGAGGTAAAGGACGAACTGAAAAAAGAGGGGAAGCCCTATGGCGAAGGGATCAAACTGGGAATCATGATAGAGGTCCCCTCGGCGGTGGTGATCGCCGATCTCCTGGCCAGGGAGGTCGATTTCTTCAGCATCGGGACGAACGACCTCATTCAATACTCCCTTGCCATCGACCGGGTGAACGAACGGGTGGACTATCTTTATAAACCATGCCATCCCGCTATTCTGCGCCTGATAAAGCAGGTGGTGGAGGCGGGACATCGCGCGGGGATCAAGGTTGCGATGTGCGGTGAAATGGCCGGTGATCCTCTGTATGCCCTGGTGCTCATGGGACTGGGCCTCGATGGTCTGAGCATGACGCCGCTGGCGATACCTCGGATAAAGAAAATAATGCGGGAATCCACTTACAGTGAATCAACCGAGTTGATTCAAAATATCCTGGGATTCATGGAGGCCCATGAAGTTGAAGAATACGTTCGGGATTACATGACGGAGCGTTTCCCCGAGCTGTGTCCCGTGAATTACGAGGGTCTGAATGAACGGATATAACGGATGTGCTGGGTCAGAAACCCTGGAAGAGCTTACATTATGTCGATACAAACAGCCCTGCAATCATGGAAAAAAAAGATCGGTGAATATTACGTCAATACCCTGTATCCTCGAAGAAGGTTTCCCTTCTTCTGGATACTGGACCGGCTGCTGTCCCGGGTAAATATTGATGACGGATCGCTCGAGCAGATACGGAATCTCGGCAACGAAGGTATCGTCGTCTATACGCTCAAGAACAAGAGCCAGCTGAATTGTCTGATCCTCAGAAATCTTGCGGGACGGACCGGTATCGACCAGCCGGAATACTGCCACGGCATCTGCATGGTTCTCTGGCAGCCCTTTACCAATGCCTTCAGAGCGCTGCTGTCGCGGATCTTCCATAATCCCTACAAAGAAGGATATCTGAAAAAAGTAACGGAGGAAAAGAAAAGCTCCGTCATCTATCTTCGAGGTTCCGATTCCATCGGAAGCACCTTTAATAAAGACCCCCTTGCCTTTCTGATCGATGCGGCCATCCAGACAGAGGTGCCCGTGTACCTCGTTCCCATCCTGGTCACCTACGGCAGACAAAGAGAAAAAAAGGATAAAGGTATCGGCGATATTTTATTCGGTCAGTCCGAAAATCCCGGTGCCGTCAAGCGGATCCTGACCTTTTTGAGACATTCCAAGCAGGCCTTCATCCTCGCCGCCGATCCGGTTGATTTGAGGGATTATGTCGAGCAGCACAGTAAAAATTCCGTTGATATCATGGCGTACATGCTGCGTCGTGATCTGATAGAGCGAATCAATGCTGAAAAACGGACCGTTGTGGGACCGGTGCTGAAATCGAGAGAAGAGGTCATCGGGATGGTGCTCCGGGACCCGGCGCTGGTCGCGTTCATGGAAGACATGGCCGCCTCGGGGAAGAAAAGTTACCCGGATCTCGTAAAGGAAGGGCGGAAAGATCTGCTGGAGATCGCCGCGAACTACAGCGAGATATATATCGGTCTTTTCGACAGGGCGCTGAGCTGGCTCTGGAACAGTATCTTCGACGGGGTCGTCATAGACCGCGAGGGGCTTGCCCGGATACGAGAGGTAGCACGGAAAATGCCTTTTGTGGTGGTTCCCTGTCACCGAAGTCACATTGATTACCTTCTGCTGTCCCATGTCCTGTATCGTAATAACATTCAGCAGCCCTTCATCGCCGCCGGTAATAACCTGCTTTTCTGGCCGATGGGCCATATCTTCAGAAAATCGGGGGCCTTTTTCCTTCGGAGAAGTTTCAGGGGCGACCCACTCTATGGTCAGGTATTTTCAACGTACATCAAGGTGCTTCTCCAGGAGGGGTTTCCCCTGGAGTTTTTCATCGAGGGAGGAAGAAGCAGGACCGGCAAAATGGTCATGCCGAAGTTCGGGCTTTTGTCGATGATCATACAGGCATACCGCGAAGGGGCATGCAACGATCTCGCCTTTGTCCCCGTCTATATCGGCTACGACCGGGTGGTGGAGGAGACATCCTATCTCAAGGAACTGGGCGGTGGCGAAAAAGAGCCCGAAAAGACGTCGACGCTCATAAAAAGCAGGAAGGTCCTGAAAAAGCGATACGGCAGGATATACATGAATGTGGGTGAACCGATCCAGATGAAGGCCTATCTCGCGTCCCAGAAAGTTCCTATCGACGACATGTCGGTGGAGGAACGGCAGCGGCTCTACCGGAGAATGAGCTATGAGATCGCCCACGAGATCAACAAGCATTCCGTCATCACCCCCTATTCCCTTGTTGCGGCGGGCCTGCTCTGTCATTTCAGGCGGGGTGTCACGAACGACGAGCTGATGAATTACATATTCGAATTCATTGATTATCTTGATTACCGGAAGGTCAAGTTCGCCGCCACCATGGATCAGCGTGATAAGGCGCTTGCCGAGGCATTGAGCCAACTCGAGGCATCGGGCCTGATCGAAAAAATGGGACCTGATGATGAAGAGGACGAGGAGTTCGAAGAGGTCATCTATGCCATCGATGAAGATAAGCGGTTGAATCTTGAGTATTACAAGAGTAATATCCTGCATTTTTTCCTGCCCATATCCTTTGTGGCAACGGCCATTCTGGCAAGTGAGAACGACGAAGTCTCCCTGTATCGGATCGTTGACGATTTCCGGTTTCTCAAGCGCCTGTTCCGCCATGAATTCATCTTTGATGAAAGCGTCACCGACGTTGAAGAGGTAGCACAGATCCTTGATTATTTCAGAAACAGGGGCATGATAGCCGGATTCGAGGACGGGGCCGGAACGTGGATAGAAGTGAAGGGAAAGGGACGGCGGGACCTCGTGGGCTTTGCCGGCCTCGTGAATAATTACATTGAATCCTACTGGATCACCGTCCGCGGATGCACCTATATTCGGGAAAAGGCCCGGCCGGAAAAGGATATCGTCAAAAAGATCCAGAAACTGGGCACAAAGATGTACAAAAAGGGTGAAATATCAAAGCCGGAAGCCCTTTCCCGTGATACCTACCGGAACGCGCTTCGGTTCCTCACCGACGCGGGGATCATAGAGATGTCGGAACCGTCCGGGGAAAAACAGCCGCGTCTCCTGTCGCTCGACGTCGACCGCAGTAACTTCGAGACCCTGCGGCGCAGGCTCTTCACTTTCATGCGATAGGATAACTTTCAACAGGACGGAACCATTCCACGCCCACCTCTACTGGGCAATGACGTCAAAACGGATGCAGTTTGCCGATTCATCGGGCGCTTTTCCCCTTCCTTTCCGACAAAAATCGATATTTCCTCTGAAAAAGCTTGACTATTATAATGAACATCATTATATCACATAATCATATTCAACAACTGAACGACAATATTCCCGCTTAACGGTGTGGGCCGGTATGCGGTGAAAGGATGTCGAGATATGGACAGCATTGAATCCCGGATAGATACAAAGTCTGATGAATATAAGAAGAACTATGAGCGGATGGAAACGCTCCTCGCCGAATTGCGGGAGGAACTGCGAAAGGCACGGGAGGACCGGTCGCAGAAAGCGCGTGATCGCCTGGCGGACCAAGGAAAACTTCCCATTCGCAGAAAGCTCGAGCTTCTCCTTGACCGGAATACCCCCTTTCTTGAAATAGCTCCACTGGCGGCCAGGGGCATGTATGACGGAGCTGTCCACGGAGCGGGTCTTGTATCGGGGATAGGCGTCGTGGAAGGAAAAGAGGTCCTGGTCAGCGGCAACGATCCGACCATCAAGGGCGGCGCGACCTATCCGATGACCGTGAAAAAAACGCTGCGTGTGCAAACGATCGTCATGGAAAACCGGTTGCCCGCCGTGACGCTCGTTGATTCGGCGGGCGGGTTTCTGCCCCTGCAGTCGGAGGTCTTTCCCGACATTGATGACGGCGGGAGAGTATTCTATAACCAGTCCATCTGTTCAAAGATGGGAATTCCCCAGATAACGGCGGTGATGGGGTTGTGCACGGCGGGCGGCGCGTATGTTCCCGCCATGTCGGACGAAACGGTGCACGTACGGGGAACGGGAGCGATCTTTCTCGGCGGACCGCCGCTGGTGAAGGCGGCAACCGGTGAAGAAGTGACGGCCGATGAGCTGGGAGGCGCCGATCTCCACTGCCGGGATTCGGGGGTATCCGATTATTTCGCGGAGGACGATACCCATGCCATCGAGATCCTTCGAAAGATAGTAAAGAACCTGCCTCCTGCTGAAAAATCCATGCATCCCTTGCAAGAGCCGGCACCTCCGCTCTATGACCCGAAAGAGATCTACGGTATCGTCAGCAGGGAACTGAAGGTGCCCTATGATGTCAGGGAAATCATCGCACGCATGGTGGACCGGAGCGAGTTCCTTGAGTTCAAGGAACTCTATGGCCCCACCCTGGTGTGCGGCTGGGCGTTTATCCATGGTTATCCCGTGGGAATCCTGGGGAACAACGGTGTCCTCTTTCCGGACAGTGCCCTGAAGGGGACCCAGTTCATCCAGTTGTGCGACCGGCGAAAAATCCCTCTCGTCTTTCTTCAGAACATCAACGGGTTCATCGTGGGCAGCGAATACGAACGACTTGGGATCACGAAGAACGGACATAAGATGGTCAACGCCGTATCGACGGCGACGGTGCCGAAGTTCACCGTTATCGTGGGTGCTTCCTACGGCGCGGGTAACTACGCCATGTGCGGCAGGGCGTACTCACCCCGCTTGCTCTGGATGTGGCCGAACGCGGAGATCGCCGTCATGGGTGGCGAACAGGCCGCGGGTGTCCTCGTTACACTTCGGAACGACCAGCTTGCCAAGGAGGGAAAGCCGCCCATGACCCCCGAGGAAGAGGCCCTCATACGGGACCCCCTTATCGAGAATGCCCGTAAGGAGAGCAATGCATTGTACAGCACGGCCAACATGTGGGATGACGGCATACTCGATCCCGCCGCTACCCGGGACGTGCTCGGCCTTGCCATTTCCGCCGCCGCGAACGCACCCATCCGTGATGATGTGTTCGGGTACGGTATTTTCAGAATGTAAGGGGCCGATAACCGGCTTCTGCGGCCGGCTGGGCCGGTCCCACTCGATATGACAGGTCAACCGGGAGATGACATGTTTAAAAAAATCCTTGTGGCGAACCGTGGGGAGATAGCCCGCCGTATCTTGAAGACCTGCCGGGAAATGGGCGTTGCCACGGTGGCCGTCTATTCCGATGCGGACCGTACCGCCCTCCATGTCCTGGAAGCAGACCAGGCGGTGTGCCTTGGTGAATCCGATCCGCTGGAAAGTTATCTGAACATAGACAAAATAATCGACGCCGCACGGGAAACCGGTGCGGAAGCGATCCATCCCGGATACGGGTTTCTGGCCGAGAACCCTGTATTTGCCGGCAGATGCGAAGAGGAGGGCCTTGTTTTCATCGGTCCTCCGGCGCGGGTGATAGAGGAACTGGGAGATAAAACGATCGCCCGCCGGACGATGATGGAAAGCGGTGTGCCCGTCATTCCGGGAATGATTTCAGCCGAGTCGGACCACGCGGTGCTTGCCCGTGAAGCCGAGGAGATCGGTTACCCCGTGCTCATAAAGGCGGCCGCCGGTGGCGGTGGGAAGGGGATGCGCATCGTCGAGAGAGCGGCCGCGTTCGAAGAGGCCTGTATTTCAGCCTCAAGCGAAGCCAAGAGTGCTTTCGGGAACGGTTCGATCTACCTCGAGAAATATCTGGTGCGGCCGAGACATGTCGAATTCCAGATACTGGCTGACCATCATGGGAATGTGGTTCACCTGCTTGAGCGGGAGTGTTCGATCCAGAGGCGTCACCAGAAGATAATCGAGGAGACACCCTCACCGGCCATGGATCCCGAGCTTAGAGAAGCCATGGGAAAGGCGGCCGTGGCCGCCGCCCGCGCCTCTGGATACCTCAATGCGGGTACCGTGGAGTTTCTGCTCGATCAGGACGGGAAATATTACTTTCTGGAAGTCAACACCCGTTTGCAGGTCGAGCATCCGATAACGGAGATGCTGACCGGTATCGATATCGTCAGGTGTCAGCTGGAAATCGCCGCCGGGCACCCCCTGCCGTTTTCCCAGAGCGATATCATCGGAAGGGGGCATGCCATCGAATGCCGGATATACGCGGAAGACCCGGAACAGGAGTTCTATCCTTCACCGGGGATGATCCACTTCATGCGTGAGCCCTCGGGACCGGGGGTCCGTAATGACTGCGGTGTGTATTCGGGCTTTCCGGTTCCCGTGGAGTATGCCCCGATCCTGTCGAAACTGGTAGTTCTCGCCGGGAACCGCGAACAGGCGGTGCAGCGGATGATACAGGCGCTGCGTGAATACGTTATCCTGGGGATCAGGACACCCATCCCATTTTTGATAGATGTGCTTCGTTCACGGGAATTTCAGAGCGGCGAGACCTTCACCGACTTCATTGCCGCTCACTTTTCAGATTGGAAACCGGAGAGGACCCACGCGGGCGAGGCCGCCGTCGCCTTTGTGATCGACGAACTGGCCGGCAGGAGGGGGACGCCGTCATTCAAGGGAAGCGAAGCGTCCCTTCGTTCTCCCTGGTTTACACTGGGGAATTGGGGTCGCTGAAAGGATCATGAGGAACAGGAGTAACAGGGGGCGCTGAGAGGATGGAATACCGGCTGAAGATCGACGATCAGATCATTCCTGTCGCTTGCGACACGGCGAAGGAGAACACAGTAGAGGTTTCCCTCGATGGAAAAGAGATGCACGTCAGTTATTCCCGTGTTTCCGATAATCAGCTCCATCTTGTGATAGACGGGATCGGTGTCACCGCCTATGTGACGGGCAACGGGGGGGAAAAGACCGTCGTTATAGCAGGTGTTCCGTATGTGGTTCGGGATGTTGATGCCCTGGAACAGGTTTCCCGAAACAGAAGGGGCCCCCGGGAAATTCCACAGGATATAACGCCGCCCATGCCCTCCGTTGTCGTCAGGATTCTCGTGGCTGCGGGTGACACGGTGATTGCCGGCAGCGGTGTCATCGTCGTCACGGCCATGAAAATGGAGACTACCCTGGCGGCGCCTTTTGACGGCACGGTGACGAGTATCAATGTTGCCGTGGGAGACAAGGTCATGCCCGGGCAGGTACTGGTCGATATTGAGAGGGACGGGGAGCCGGCGGCGGAGCAGCAGGAAGCAGGCGGCTGAATTCGAACCGGACGCGGATAAGGAGGTGCGTACCATGGATGAACGGCACGTATTGTATGATGTAAGGGACGGGGTCGCCTATATCACGATCAATCGAGAGCAGCAAAGGAATGCCATAACACCGGAGGCGGTGGCGCTTTTACACGAGTATCTGGACCAGGCGGCCCGTGACGAGGCCGTCAGGGTCGTGCAGGTGACCGGCGCCGGTGAGAAGGCCTTTTGCACGGGGGCTCAGCTCAGTGGGGCCGTATCGACTGAAGGCCGTGATGTGTTCGCCGACTACGCGGCGCTCCTGAACAAGATCGCGGGTTTTCCGAAACCGACAGTGGCACGGGTGAAGGGATTCTGCCTGGCCGGCGGCATGGGGTTCATGCTTGCCTGCGATATCGTGATCGCCAGTGACGATTCCCGGTTCGGAACGCCGGAAGTGAATGTCGGTCTCTGGCCGATGATGATCGGCGCCCTGATCTTCCGCAATGTGCTTCAGAAGAAGGCCATGGAAATGATCCTTCTCGGTGAGCGGTTGACGGCCCGGGAGGCACTCGACAGGGGGCTCGTTACCCGGGTGGTGCCGGCGGACAGGCTCGATGAGGAGGTGGCGGAGGTGCTGAAAGCCCTTGCCGCGAAGAGTCCCATCGGGATCAGGATCGGCAAGGAAGCGTTTTATGAGATGGAGGGCATGCAGCTTGCCGAGGCGCTTCAGTTCCTCGCAAAGAAGATCGGGGAAGTGGCGAGCACGGAAGATGCCGTGGAAGGCATTACGGCGTTCATCGAAAAAAGGCCGCCCGTATTCAAGGGAAGGTGATTTGTTGCGTGTGCGGCCGCTTCGCTGCGAGTGCATGGTGCCCGGAAAAAGGTCTAATCCACCCGAAACAATACCTGATTGAAAAACATTTTTCACAGACTGGGGGAGTGTACATGGGGAAAGAAAATCGTAAAGGAAAAGATAAGGTCATCATCGCCAACTGCAGCGGCTATTTCGGGGACCGGTTGGAGGCGGCGCGGGAACTGGTGCAGGGAGGCCCCATCGATTTTCTCACGGGGGACTATCTGGCCGAGCTGACCATGGCGCTCCTTTTCCGCCTGCGGCTCAAGAAACCTGAAGCGGGATACGTGCCGACCTTTCTCAAGCAGATGGAACAGGTCATGGGGGAGTGCCTCGACAGAAATATCAAGATCGTTTCGAACGCGGGCGGCCTGAATTCCCGAGGGCTCGTGGAAGAACTCCGGAAGATCGCCGATACCCTGGGTCTTCACCCGAAGATCGCCTGTATCGAGGGAGACGACCTGATGGGACGGCTGCAGGAGCTCCAGGAAGCCGGCGAAGCCTTCGTTCATCTCGACAAGGGGATCGCGCTCAAGGATGCGGGGGCCAATCCCATAACGGCAAATGCCTACCTGGGATGCTGGGGGATCGTCGAAGCCCTGTCGCGGGGTGCCGATATCGTCGTGGGAGGGCGGATCGCCGATGCGTCCCTGGTCATGGGCCCAGCGGCATGGTGGTTTGACTGGAAGCGCACCGACTGGGATAAACTTGCCGGCGCCGCCGTGGCGGGCCACATCGTGGAGTGCGGCGCCCAGGCAACAGGCGGCAATTACTCTTTCATTGATGAAGTGCCTTCCTTTGTCAATGTGGGCTATCCGATCGCGGAAGTGTTCGAGGACGGCTCCTCCGTTATCACGAAGCACCCCGGAACGGGCGGCCTGGTGTCGGTGGATACCGTCAAGGCCCAGCTTCTCTACGAGGTGAGAGAACCGAAGTATCTGACCCCGGACGCGGCGGCACGGTTCGATACCATCGGGATATCCCAGGAAGGCCCGGACCGGGTACGGATCACGGGTGTGAAAGGTGAGCCGCCGCCCGAAACGACCAAGGTCTGCATCAATAATCTCGGCGGATACCGGAACTCGATGACGATCGTGCTGACGGGCCTTGATATCGAAAAAAAGGCCCAGGTCTTCGAGGAAGCCCTGTTCGCGAGCATCGGCGGAAGAGGGACCTTTGCCGTCGAGGACGTTCAGCTTGTTCGTTCCGACAAGGAGGATCCCGCGGTCAATGACGAGGCCTTCGCCTATCTGCGGGTGTCGGTGATGGATCCCGACGCGAAGAAGGTAGGCAAATTCTCGGCGAAGATCGTCGAGCTGGGGCTTGCCAACATTCCCGGGTTTACGGCGACGGCGCCGCCCACAAAGGGAACGCCGGCGATCATGCACTGGCCGGCACTGATCTCCGTCAAGAACCTCCAGCAGAAGGTCGTGATGAATGGTGATGAGATTCCGGTGGAACCGCCTCCGGTGGAGCCCGGAGCCCCTGTTCCCGAGGCTTCGAGGGTCACGATCCCGCCGGTACCGGCAGGCAGGACTGTCAGGATTCCCCTGGGACGGGTCTTCGCTACCCGTTCAGGCGACAAGGGCGGTAACGCGAACCTGGGGGTGTGGGCAAAAACGCCCGAAGCCTATGCCTTCCTGCGGGAGTTTCTGACGACGGAACGGTTGAAGGAACTCCTGAAGGATATGAAGGACTATGACATGGAGCGCTACGAGATGCCCAATCTCCTGGCTGTTAATTTCTATATCAAGGGTGTTCTCGGTGAAGGTGTGGCCGCGTCGCTGCGGAGCGATCCCCAGGCCAAGACCCTCGGGGAATACCTGCGAGCGAAATATGCAGACATTCCGGAATCCATCGTACCAGATGACGTCAGGCCTCGATGAGAGGGAAAGGAGGTTCCCATGTATTTCGATGAAACACACGATGCCTTCAGAGATTCGATAAGACGCTTTGTCGACAAGGAAATCAACCCGAACATGGACGAATGGGAAGAGACGACGGCACCCCTGCACGACCTCTTCAAGAAGATGGGTGGTCTCGGATTTCTCGGTATCCGCTACGACCCGGCATACGGCGGACAGGGCCTTGATTACTGGTTCGAGACGATACTGCTGGAAGAGATCGGCAACGTTCACGGCATGGGTGTGCCCACGGCGATCGCCGTTCAGACCAACATGGCGACACCGGCGATCGACGCCTTTGGCAGCGAATATCTGAAAGAGACCTACCTGAAGCCCGCCATCGCCGGTGACATGGTCACCGCCATCGCCGTGACCGAACCCGACGCAGGGTCTGACGTCTTTGCCATCAAAACACGGGCCGTAAGAAAAGGTGACCACTATGAGTTGAACGGGTCGAAGACCTATATTACCAACGGGGTCCAGGCGGATTTCCTGACATTGCTGGCACGAACAGGGGAAGGGGACGGATACCATTCCTTCGGTCTTTTTGTGGTTCCCACAAATCTTCCGGGGTTTGTCGTGAGCAAGAAACTCGATAAATTGGGCCTCAGAAGCAGCGACACGGCGGAGCTCTTCTTCGACAACGTCAAGGTTCCCGTCGAGAACATGATCGGCGAGGAAGGAGAAGGGTTTATTTACCAGATGAAACAGTTCCAGCACGAGCGGTTCGCCATATTGCCGGGGACCCATGTCGCCGTGAGGAACATGGTGAACATGACCGTCGATTACCTGCGGCAGCGCATCGTCTTCGGGAAGCCGCTCATCACCAAGCAGGTCCTGAGACACCGATTGGCCGATTACCTGACGAAAAGCGAATGTCTCAAACAGCTGACATACCATATCGTCCGGATGAAGATGGAGGGTCGCGACGTGACCCGTGAAGTTTCCATGGGAAAACTGTTCGCGGGGCCGCTCATGTCCGAGGTTGCCGACGGATGCCTTCAGATGTTCGGTGGAATGGGATTCATGAACGAGACGAAGATCTCCCGGTATTACCGGGACGCCCGCATCATGTCGATCGGCGGCGGCGCCAACGAGGTCATGTCGGAAATTATAGCGCGCATCGAGGGTTTTTAGGATCACGATGGGAAAAATGAAGGAACAGAACGGCACCCCGTCACGGAGCGCGCTGCGCAGGCAGCGTGAACGGGAGCAACGCCTGAAGACCATCCTTGCCGCCGCTGAAACGCTCTTCGGCCGGAAGGGATACCACCAGACGAGCATTGAAGAGATCGCCGACATGGCGGAAGTATCAACGGGTGCCGTATACTTCTATTTCAAGAACAAGGAGGACCTCCTCATCACGCTGATGCAGGATATCGGCTACGACCTGCGGAAATTGCTCGGCGATGAGCTGCGGAAGGCGGAACTGTCCCTTGAGAGCCTCCGCAATATCGCCGTGGCGTTCCTGAATGATTTCTGCCTGCGGTATCCTGAGAAGATAACGATATTTTTCCGGGAATCCGTCGGTCAGAGCGCCGAGGTTGAAGAGCAGCGGAAAAAGCTCTTCATCAGACTGTCCTCTGATATCAGGGAGGCGGTAATCCGTATCGCTTCGGACCTGAACAGGGAGTTCGTTACCGACGCGTCCCCGGAACTCATTGCCGTCTGCATCGTCGGTATCTACGAACGCATCGCCTGCCATTACCTGCTCTGGCGGGGACATCCAGAGGACCTCGTCGATATTGCCGAGGAAACGGTATCCTTCATGCTGGGAGGTGTTACCAATCTCTTTCGTTCCTATGACCGCTGAATAACCCCGCCCGGACGGTGCTACCGGATGCTGTAGAAGGCTTCCTTTCCCCGGTATACGGCGGTTTCTCCCAGTTCTTCCTCGATTCGAAGCAACTGGTTGTATTTTGCCAGTCGCTCGCTTCTCGATACCGAGCCGCTTTTGATCTGCCCGCAGTTCATGGCGACCGCCACGTCAGCGATGTAGTGATCCTCCGTTTCCCCAGACCGGTGGGAAATGACCGTGGTATACCCCGCTTCCTTGGCACATTCGATGGTCTCGAGCGTTTCCGTGACCGTGCCGATCTGGTTGAGCTTGATGAGGATCGAATTGGCCACCCCGAGGGAGACGCCTTTCTTAAGGCGTTTCTTGTTCGTTACGAAGAGGTCGTCTCCCACGATCTGAACTTTGGAGCCCAGCGCCTCGGTCATGAGCTTCCAGCCGTCCCAGTCGTCTTCGGCCAGGCCGTCCTCGATGGAGATGATCGGATAGGAATCGACCAGGTTCCGGTAGAATTCCACCAGCTCGGGGGCTTTCTTCTTCGGTTTCTTCTCGGCGGCAAGTACGTAGGTCCCCTTGTGATAGAAGGAGCTCGCCGCGGCATCGAGAGCGATCCAGATATCCTCTCCCGGTTTGTATCTCGCCGCTTCTATCGCCTTGAGGATCAGTTCAACGGCCTCGGTGTTGGACGTGAGGTTCGGCGCGAAACCGCCCTCGTCACCGACCGACGTGCTGTATCCCTTCTTTTTCAGGACCATCTTGAGGTGTGCGAAGACCTCGCTGCACATCCGCAGGCCTTCCGCGAAATTCGGGGCTCCCACGGGCATGATCATGAACTCCTGGATATCGACATTATTATCGGCATGCTGGCCGCCGTTGAGAATATTCATCATGGGGATCGGGAGTTCCTTCGCGACGATCCCGCCGATATAGCGGTACAGGGGAAGACCCACGACCTCGGCCGCCGCGCGGGCACAGGCCAGTGATACTCCCAGGATGGCGTTGGCGCCGAGGTTGCCCTTGTTTTCCGTTCCGTCCAGCTCTATCATGGCCTGGTCGATCTCCCTCTGGTAGAGACAGTCCATGCCGATAATGGCCGGGCCGATGCGGTACATGACGTTTTCGATCGCGTTCAGGACACCCTTACCCAGGTACCTTTTTTTGTCGCCGTCGCGCAGTTCAAGCATCTCGTGCTCACCCGTGGAAGCCCCCGACGGTATGGAAGCCCTCGCGGTTATTTCGCTGCTGAGGGTGACCTCCGCTTCAACGGTGGGGTTTCCCCGTGAATCGAGTATTTCCCGGGCATATACATCAATGATCTCGGTCATAACGCCTCCTTGATGGGTTCGGTGGTTCGGGAAACTTGTATCACAGAATCCAGGAATCAATCCATAGTTTTTGATCACTGAAACAAGGGGATTGAGGTGTGGAGCGGACCGGCGGGGCTGCGTCCGTGCCGGTCTGAAGGTACGCGGGGCACCGGAAGGCGAGTATCGCACCGATGCCCGGGGAGACGAATGGTTATCGAGTTCCCTCTATCCGGCCGATGATGAGGGTGACCATTTCATCCACCTTCGCCGATGCCGACGACTTGATCTTTGCCGATTTTTTCTGGGCTTCGTCGAGCTGCTTCTTTGCTTCCTCGCGGGCGTCGGACAGGATCTTGTCCCGTTCCTTTTCCATATCGCCCAGGGCAAGCTCTTTTGAAAGGATATCCCCCGATTCCTTCTTCGCCCGTTCCATGATCTCCTTCGCCTTCTGCCTGGCTTCCGTGATCAGTCGTTCCGCTTCGCGCTCGATCTCCTGGATGGTTGTCTGCATCTGTTCGGCCATTGGCTTCTTCTCCTTTGGTGCTTTCCTTATCCTTTTTCGATTCTCCCGTATTCCTGGATGACCAGGTAGATCCCGTGATCGAAAATACGGATCGTCTTGTTGATGGTCTCCACCGCCTGATGGTGCTCAACGGCGGTGAGAAACGGGGCCTGGAAATCGGCGTAGAGCCACATGTGCCGCCGCATCATTATGAGCGCGTAAACCGCCTCGTGAAGAGGGATCTTGTTTCCGTGCTGGGTCCGCGCGTAGGCCGTGAAATAGTCGCGTACTTCCGTGTAGGGTTTCTCGCTGTGATAGATCCGCTCCAGTTTCTTGTAAAAGCCGATCGCGTTCTGCCGGCACTTTTCCTGTGGGACCCGGTGGTAAGACGGGGTCCTCGGGTTGCTTCTCACGGCGTTGCACCACTGGGTGGCGATCTCGTCACGGTGGGCTTCAAGAATGTTGATGAGCCTGTCGGCAAATACCTGTTTCATAACGCACCTCGCTGCGTCATCTCAAAGAAAAACATACTGGGTCGTCGTCTTCAGGACCCGCCTCACCACGTTTACCTGGGGGCGGAAAATGATGATCCTGTCGTCGCCGCGGGGCAGCGCCATGTCCAGCACCGCTTCAAGGACCTTGATTTCCAGGCCTTCCCGGGACCGTATGACGACACCCCCCTGGTCCGACGATACCTCCAAGAGGATCGGCAGCATCAGAAGCTGCTGTTCATCTTCACTGAGAATTCCCGCCAGGAAATGGAGCTCCTTTTTTTTGAACAGATGCCTGCTGCCGTCGCCGCACACGACATGCGGACGTTCTTCATGTAAGAGAGCGTCCAGAGACTTCCGCGCCCTTGGAAGATGGGCATTGATCGATCTGAGTTCCCCCACCAGGTAATCGGGGAATAGCTTTTCGGAAGACGCCATCAGTACGCGAAAGCCTCTCTCTTTTCTATCAGAAGCTTGACGTGTTTCAACCGCGCCACTTCCTCGCGGTCCCGCTCCTCGAACTTCATGTTCAGGTATTTGATGGTCTCGCCGAGGCCGGGGATCACGATATATTCCAACGCGTTGTTGATCCGTTTCACCTTGTTTATCTCAGCGCCGAGGAGCTCCAGGGCGCTTTCGAGTTCCGCCAGTTCGACCGTAGTGGCGAGGCAGCGCTGCGCCAGTTCGGTGCTTTTATCCAGGAGCGACGACGTGTCCGTCATGGGCCGCTGCCGGGCATGCACGTGCTCGGTCTTCTCGATTTCAAAAAGCGGTATCCTGACGCCCGCCACGTTCCGTATGCCGGCCGTTATTTCGATGATCCGTCCCGGGACCAGAAGCTCCTTCTCTATCTGGAAATCACCGTGGTATCCCGTCGCGATGGAAAGGGCCTTGTACGCTTCGGCATACTCGGCGAGGAGCCGCTCCTTGACCACGGCGCATTCCTTGACGGTCTGGAGAAATTCCATCACCAGGATGGAAAGACGGTCCTTGACGATCTTCTGTATCCTGGTGGCCAGCTTGAGCCGCCGTTTCAGCCTCGCCAGTTCGATCTTCGTCGGTCGCGTGACCTGAACTTTCGTCGCCATATCGTCACTCGGTAGCCTTCTTTTCCGGCAGATATTTCCGGATGTACTCTTCCTGTATCAGTTTGAGGTCCTCCCGGGGAAGCATGGAAAAGATGTTCCAGGCGATACCCAGGGTGTCCTCGACACTGCGCCGTTCGAACTGGTTCTGGGATATGAACTCCCGTTCAAACCGGTCGGCCGCTTCGAGATATATCTTGTCCCTGTCGCTCAGCGCCTCGGAGCCGATGACCGTCGAGATCTCACGCAGGTAGTTTCCCTCGGCATAGGCCGAATAGGACTGCATGAACACATTGTTGTGGTCTTCCCGCGTGTTTCCCTCACCGATCCCTTCCTTCATCATTCGCGACAGGGAGAGGAACACGTCAATGGGAGGATAGATCCTTTTCCGCTCCAGTGAACGGGACAGAACGATCTGTCCCTCCGTGATATAGCCTGTCAGGTCGGCGATAGGATGGGTGATATCATCATCGGGCATGGTCAGGATCGGGAGGATCGTGACGGAGCCCTCCTTCCCGGCGATCCTGCCGGCCCGCTCGTACAGGGAGGCCAGGTCCGTGTACATGTATCCGGGATAGCCACGCCTGCTGGGTATCTCACCGCGCATGGCCGCCAGTTCGCGAAGAGCGTCACAGTAATTCGTTATGTCCGTGAGAATGACGAGAACGTGCAGGTCCAGTTCCCAGGCCAGGTATTCCGCCGCCGTGAGGGCCAGCCGCGGCGTCGAAAGGCGCTCGATGACCGGGGACGACGCCGTGTTTATGAATCCCACGGCCCTGCTGAGCGCGCCCGTTTCTTCGAGGTTGGAGATGAAGTACGCGGCGTCATCGTAACTGACGCCGATGGCGGCGAAGACGATGGCGAATTCCTCGGCTTTCCCTTTCAGCGCCGCCTGCCGCACGATCTGAGCCGCGATCTTGTTGTGAGGGAGGCCGGAGCCGCTGAATATGGGAAGCTTCTGTCCCCTGACGAGAACGTTCAGGCCGTCCATGGCGGATATCCCCGTTTCGATGAATTCAGCCGGCGGCATACGTGACGCGGGGTTAGCCGGAATGCCGTTGATATCAACGTAATTGTCCGAGATGATCGCCGGTCCTCCGTCAATGGGGTTTCCGCTGCCGTCGAAGATTCGTCCCAGGAGGTCCGGGGATACGGGAAGCTTCAGCGTTTCGCCCTTGTACCGCACTTTGCTGTTAAGGAGGTCCACCTCACTGACACCGCCGAAGACCTGGACGACCGTCATGATCTTGCCGACTTCAATGACCTGTCCCGTTCTCGTTTCCCCCGTACCGAGCTCCACCTCAACGATCTCGTTGAACCGGATGCCGGGTATGCTTTCGATCATGAGAAGGGACCGTCTGGCCGTGCTGATCGCCTTTGTCTGTCGCGTGAAAAGCTGCAGGGCTTCCATTACACGCCTCCTTCCTGGGTGATGGCCATCTTTTCCATTTCATCCCAGATGCCTTTCATATAGGCCTTGAATTCATCATGGGGAACATCCTTCATGCGCGAGATCCTCTGCACCAGCTTGAGTTGCGACATCTCGTTGACCAGCATTCCTGATTCAGCGAGTTCCTTTGCCAGGTCATAGAACTTGATGATGGTGCTCAGCATCATGTGTGAACGTTCCGGAGGCGAGTAGGTGTCCACCGGGTGATAGGCGCTCTGCATGAGAAAATCCTCCCGGATCATGCGCGCTATGAGGAGCAGAAGCTTGTCGTCCTCGGGCAGTGCCTCGGGACCCACGAGCCTGACTATCTCTTCGAGTTCAGCTTCGTTCTGCAGGATGATGAGCGATCTGTTCCGCACATCGGTGTAATCGGGACTGACCTTGTTCCACCATTTGTCGACCGATTCGGCGTAGAGGCTGTAACTCTGGAGCCAGTTGATGGTCGGAAAATGGCGCTTGTTGGCCAGGGCCACGTCCAGGGAATAGAGGGCGTCGATGATGCGCAGCGTCGCCTGTGTGACGGGTTCGCTGAAGTCCGCGCCGGGAGGGCTGACGGAACCGATAACCGTGGCCGAACCCATGCGGTCCGGTTTCCCGATGCACTCGACGCGCCCGGAACGTTCGTAGAAACTTGAGAGCCGGGAACCGAGATAGGTGGGGAATCCCTCTTCGCCGGGTGTTTCCTCAAGCCGGGCGCCGATCTCCCTCATCGCCTCGGCCCAGCGGGAGGTGGAGTCGGCCACCAGCAGGACGTCGTATCCCATATCCCGAAAGTATTCTGCCATGGTAATCCCGAGATAGATGCTGATCTCCCGGGCGACAACGGGCATGTTCGATGTGTTGGCGATGAATATCTCCTTTTCCTGGAGCAACCGGTCCGTGGCGGGGTCCCTGAGTTTTTTGAAGCTGTACAGAACGTCGGCCATCTCGTTTCCACGCTCACCGCAGCCCACGTAGATATTGAGGTGTGTCTGCGACCATCGGGCCATCTGCTGGAGGTTGACCGTTTTCCCCGTGCCGAACCCGCCCGGAATGGCAGCCTTGCCTCCCAGGGCGAGGGGAAAAAGGTAATCGATGATCCGTGTTCCCGTGACGAGCAGGTCTTCGGGGTCGAAGCGTTTCTTGTAAATGCGGGGTTTTCGCGCCGGCCACCGCTGCATCATTGTCAAGGGCCGTTTCGAGCCGTTATGCTCGATGGTGGCCACGGCGTCCTTGACCGTATAATCGCCTTCGGCGATCTCGGTGATGGTTCCCTGTACCCCTATAGGGACCATGACCCTGTGCTCGATGAGGCCCGTCTCGGGGACCGTGCCGATGATGTCGCCTTCACTCACCGGATCGCCGACCTTGACGGTGGGAGTGAAATGCCACTTTGTTTCGCGGTCCAGGGCGGCGGTACGCGCCCCCCGGAGGAGAAAGTCTCCGATGTCGTCCTTCATGGTTACAAGGGAGCGCTGAACGCCGTCATAGATGTTGCCGACGATCCCCGGTCCGAGTTCGACCATCAGAATTTCTCCGGTCCCCTCGACGGGCTCGCCCACCCGAAGTCCCGTGGTGTCCTCATATACCTGAATGACCGCCTTGTCCTGTTCAAGGCCGATGATCTCACCCGTGAGCCGTTCGTCTCCCACATCGACGACTTCGTATACCTGTGATCCCCTCATATCATCAGCGATTACGACAGGCCCCGATACTCTCCAGATTTTCCCCATGGTCATGCCTCGCTTCGGTAATTTTATTGTTCTCTATACCAGCACCGGGTGGTCAATCCCGCCCGGAATATTGTTACTCTCGGCAGTCTCCCGGAATTCATATCTCGATATTGAATCCGATCATCCGCCGCGTATAGGCCTTGTAGTATTCCTTCACATTCTCCGGTTCCGCCGCGTAGGAGGACGGTGTCGCGACGACGACGGTGGTAATCCGCTTTTTCTTCCTCATGTCTCTCACCATGTCGTCAACATGCTCCTGCCAGGTCTCGGGAATGATAATGAGTGCGATCTCACTGTCGCCGGCGAAGTCCTTCAGAGCCTTTCTCAACATGTCCCTGAAGTCCCGGTCGTTCTCGTCAAGCACCCGGTACCGGGTGACCCCGGCCAGCCGCATGAGGGTCGACTGATCCGCGTTCCCGATGACCCCGATGTTCAGTGTGTCCTGTCCGTTCATAATGCCGTCACCAGATAGTCCCGTATTTCCGATGGGGCGATCCCCTCTGAGACCGATTTCAGAATAAGCCGCAGATTCCGGATCTCTATTTCACGAAGATAGAGATACCAGTAAAGGTTGCAGGGGGACATGGCCCGCGGAGAGAGAATATTTCTCAGCAAGCGGTACTTGTGTTTTTCGATGACCCTGTCAACGACGGTTATGGATTTTTCCTTGTCATAGGAGCGCATGATCTCAAGGGCCGTCTGGTTGTATTCCGAGCCTTCCAGTTTTCCCGGAAGTTCCTGTGCCTTCAGGGAAAAGAGCTCACGGATGTCCGCCTCGAAAAAGGAGTGCCCGCCTGGAAGGATGAAATCGACGACGGGTACCGTTTCTTCCCGGAGGACGGTTCTGAAAACGGCCTGGAGATTGGTCAGGTCAGTCATGATTCGCAATGCCGTGCCGAGAACCCTGCCGTCGCTCATGGCCGCCATGGTCTCCAGCAGGGTCTTCATGTAGTGCCGGTCGAGCCTGAACTCGATTTCGAAATTCGACCGCGGGTCGTTTTCTTTCAGGTCTCTCACGATCGACAGGTAGCCGTGAAGCCCGCATTTTTCGAGGATGTCCCTGATCGTGTCAGGCGTGTCCGCGTCCACCAGCAGCTCAAGGAACCCGTTTTCATACAGCGTTCCCAGGGGGATCATCGGTGGTGTTTCATCGGTGAGTTTTCCCCGCAGGGCCGCTTTCAGGTTCGCCACGTCGAATTTTTCCTTGTAGCGGGTGAGCATGACCGACATGTCCCGGGGCAGGGGAAATCGCTCGAGCTTCTCCATGCAACCCGCCAGGTAGGTCCAGAGACACGCCTCGGCTTCCGTGAAGTTCCTGATCGGCTGGTTCAGGAGAAATTCCCCGATGTCGGTGTCCCGGATGTTTTCCAGGGCGTCCTGCACGGTCGATGCCCGCTGGAGCATGGCATCGATGTGGTCGGGGCCGATCCCCCGTGCGTCCTTTGCCTTCAGGTAGGCCGATGTGAATGCGTAACGGATGCTGACAAGGTTCACGGTATCAACTCCCAAAGAGTTTCTTGCCGACCTCTGGCAGGATCTTCGGCATCAGCATTTCCAGCCTCATGTCAAAGGTGTTGTCGATACTGACCATTCCGTCCAGTGTCTCGATCATCACGCCGCCGAGCATGTCCGATTCCTTGACTTCGGTGATCTTCTGTCCGAGGCCGTTCTCTTCGGCCACCACTTCCTTGATGGAGTTCAGGTCCTTGGATGCCGCGAGGACCCTGAGGGTATCATCGGAGCCGAAGGCTTCGAGGGACTCCCGTATCAGGTGGAGCAGGATCTTCCTGTCCGTTGCCTTGCCGGACAGTTCCTTTTTGACGCGCTCCACGATCTGTTTGATGATCTCGTCCTTTTCACGCAGGATCTGCTGCCGGGCCTGCAGGGACGCCTGGGCATGCATTTTCGCCTCTTCGCGCCGCGCTTCGCCGATAATCTTCTTCTGGGCCTCCTTGAGCTTTTCCTCTTTCTGTCCCCTGGCGCGCGATATGATCTCGCCCGCCCTCGATTCGGCATCCTTTATGATCGCTTCCGCCTCGCCACGCGCCTTTTTCAGGATGGCTTCTCTGATGTTATCGGATTCCATATCTCTCACCCTTCCCGGTTCACATAAGCTTGAGGATACTCAGTGCCATGATGGTAAAGACCAGGCCGAGAACACCGATCAACTCGACGAACACGGCGAGCATCATTGATGCCGTCAGGATCCGGCCCTTTGTTTTCGGAAGGAGAGCGATACCCGAGGAGCACACGGCACCCTGGTATATGGCCGAGAAGAATTCTGCGAACCCTGCCATGATCCCGATGGCCAGGACCCCCATTCCGCCGCCGAGCCCCGCCACGTCTATTTTCGCGAGGACAACGGTCAGAATAATGATAAGAATGATCAAGCCGTAAAAGCTCTGCGTCATCGGCATCGATGCCAGGACGATAACGTTCCTGAGCTGGCCCGAATCTTCCGATAACGTCGCCAGTCCGGCAGATGCGGCCATGGCGATGCCGATTGCCGATCCGACCAGGCCCCCTATCAGTGCTATCGCACCACCGATCGTTGCCAAGGCTTGCAGTTCAGTCATATTTTTTCACCTCTCTTTAAGATTTTTTCCCGACAATTATTTCTTTTCGAAACTTCAGGTGAAAGGGCGCGTACTCCTTCCCTCCGCCCTCATAAAACTTCAGGAGAAATTCGACGAAGCAGAGCCTGAGCGAGTGGATGAAAGCGGCCAGCGTGCTCAGGAGCAGGTTGAATATATGAAAGGCCAGAAGCAGGACGACACCGACGAGAAAAGCCATGATGATGCCGATGATGCCCGGAACGGCCGATGAGATCGTTTTTGAGACCCAGTCAGACAGGAGGTTGAAGGATGAAGCGAGGTAAAAGGTCGCCAGTCCCACGCCGGCAAGGCGTGAATAGGACATGACATCCCCCAGGATGCCCGTCAGGTCGAAGATCCAGAAGACGGCGCCGAGAGCGCCCATTTCAACGAAGGCACCGACGATAACGAGGACGACACCACCGATAAGCGGATAGAGAAATGATCCGTACAGGGCGGGATCAAGGGGAAGCAGATTGATGCCCAGCATGTTCTGGAACAGGTAGGGGATGCCGAATATCTGGACAAGGAAGAGCCCGATCTTGCTGATAACGATTCCCGGATGGTGCTCCTTTACCCCCCGGATGAGGGCGAGCATGTGTGCAATGTTCAGGTGGATGAGACCGATGATGAGAGAAAGAATGATAAAGGAGATGGGATTCGAAAGCTGGGTCTGGACCCGCTTGATCAGTGCCAGGGACTCAAGCTGAATCCCGAAGAACATCTGGAAGAAATCACCCAGGTACGTACCCGAAAGGATACCGAGAACGACGGCGACGGAACCGCTGATGTAGAGGACGTTGCGGAACAGGCGGGTTCCTTCCGATGTAGGGTCGTCCACCAGCTTGTCCAGAAGAAACCGGGCCAGAAAGAGGAGACCGACGGCGTAAATGAAATCGTTCAGCATGAGGCCGAAAAAGAAGGCGAAAAAGTAGGCCACGCTGGGTGTGGGGTCCCAGTCTCCATATTTCGGCAGGCTGAAGAGTTGGACAATGACCTCGAAGGGCTGCACCCCCTTCGGGTTTTTTAGTTTTGTCGGCGGTGCATCGCCGCGGACGGGTTCTGTTGTTTCCACATATGAGTAAGTGAGAAATTCCCGCAGTCCCGCCGTTATTTCAGCGGAGCGGCTTTCGGGAACCCATCCCTCGATCAGGGTCACGTAGCGTGCCTCGTTCGCCTGCTGCAGGACCGTCAGCCGTTCATCCTCTCCCGCGAGCACTTCCCTGAAGAGGACGAGTTCCTCGAGGTTGTTCTCGACGGTCTGCTGGATCTCCCGCTGGAGATCCTCCAGACCCTGCCGGCGCTTTTGTATGATCTCCCTGTTCCGCTCTATGAACTGTCCCACCGTGATGTCATCGGAAGGCATCTTCAGCGTCGCGATCCCAAGGTCCCTTATGATCGTTTCTATGGTTTTCCGGTTCGTTGTCTTGGCCGCGAAGTAGGTGACCACGGCGCCGCCGCCGGCCACCGAGGTTTCATGGAGCACAAGGGGGAACGCCCGCTCCGCGAAGATCCGGTGCAGTTCTTCAGACTGGACCACCACATTGGTGAAGAGGTAACTGCCGGAGTACTGAAGGTCTCTGAGGGGGATGTCGATGCTCCGTGACAGCAGCTCAAGGTGCTGACCGAGTTCGAGCAGGTTGTCCAGGTCGGCCTTGAACAGGTCGTATTTGTCGGTTATTTCCGAAATGCTCCGGCGCATCCGGGCGGTTTGCTCAATGATGTCGTCGAGTGCAAGACTCCCGTCGTCGCTGATCGATACGGTCCGTTCGCCCGGAAGGCGGTCGATGATGTCGTTGAGGGTATTCAGGGTCGTCCTGACCCGGTTCCGCTGGTTCTCTATCGCCTCACGATCGACGGGGTTGAGTTCCCGGGCTTCCTCCACGTGGAGCAGTCCCATTTCCTGCAAGCGTTTCAGGGCGTCTTCCGCGTGATCCTTCAACGTGACCAGGCGGACCTTGACCATGGAC
Source organism: Deltaproteobacteria bacterium (assembly GCA_016933965.1). Taxonomy (NCBI): domain Bacteria; kingdom Pseudomonadati; phylum Myxococcota; class Myxococcia; species Deltaproteobacteria bacterium. The sequence goes on from JAFGTS010000014.1 coordinate 102,285, forward strand.
TCGGATTGATTGATGAGTAATGGAATCATGTATGAAACTCTCCGGCGAAGTTACCGTTTTCTATGAGAAGCTTCAAAGGCTTCTGAAAATGAACGGCTGTTTCATGTGGTTCGTTATTGCGCACTATCCGCAACGTGCTCAACAGTGAGACTATGAATTTCCTTACCCGGTTGATACGCCTTACCCATATGTGGAGAGCTTAAAAGATCTAACAAAGTTTTTGGTGTTCTGAAAGGGGGTCCTCTAAAAAATGTATAGTATCAATACGTTGCGGGGAACAGAAATCAAAATATCAAAAAAAATTCCCCCCCTTTCTACTCCATATTTATGATTCTGTATATATGTGATGCGGTAATTTTGCAAATATTTTTTTTGTGAGCGGATAAAAATTATCAGTAACATACTGAAAACAATACCACTTTTTTTGCGTATCCTGCGGGTTCCCGGACCTGCGCTGAAAAACGTATACCCGCCTGTTCTCAGACAGTGACAGCAAGCCTTTCCTGTCCGCACGTATTCCCATTGGACACTTCACCGCCTTCATGGTAAACAGGATGCCCGACAATGGTAACATATACGGGCATTATTGAATGGAGAAGGCCGGGTGTCAAAGAAAAAAGAGACGAAATTGTATCTGCATCTGAAGAAATGGCTTGAGAGAGCCGCCGTTGAATACGATATGATCCACGAAGGTGATCGGGTCCTTGTAGGTGTTTCCGGCGGCCTTGACAGCCTGGTCCTTCTCGACCTCCTTCGTTCCCCCATGATTTATCTGCCGGCCTTTTCGGTCCTGGCCGTCAATATCGACCTCGGCTTCGATCCGTCCCATGAGGGCTATGAAATGCTCCGACGGCATTTTGAAGAGGAGCAGTGTGAATACATCATGGAGAAAACCGATATCGGAGTCCTTTCCCACAGCGACTTTAACCGCAAAAATCCCTGTTTTCTCTGTTCCCGCCTGCGCCGCAAGCGAATCGTCGAAATAGCCGAGGAACAGGAGTGCAACAAGATCGCCTTCGCCCATCACAAGGACGACATTATAGAAACCCTGCTGCTCAACATGTTCTACGCCCGCGAGATCAGCACCATGATGCCAAGACAGCCGCTCTTCCGGGGAAAGTTTCATATCATTCGCCCCCTGGCGTATATCAGAGAGCCGCTGATCAAGAAGTACGCGGCGGAGCGGTCCTTTCCCGTGATAGAGAACCCCTGCCCGTCCAGCGTAGATTCAAAGAGGAGTTATATCAAGAACCTGTTGAACGAGCTGGAAAAGGACAATCCTCAGGTCAGGGAGAACATCTTCAGGGCACTGGGCCATGTCAAACCCGATTACCTCATGAGCGGTGCCCGTGAGGTGGTGAAGAAAAAAGGGCAGGTCTTCAGAATAGTGAAGACCGGAACGATGTGAGGTCGCCAGTGGCGAAAAAGGACTCTGGTGAAAAACTGATATGCCGGAACAAGCAGGCCTTCCGAAATTATCACATAGACGATACGTACGAGGCGGGCATTGCCCTCGTCGGCACGGAGGTGAAATCCCTCCGCGAAGGGCGGGCGAACCTCAAGGACAGCTACGCCCGGATCAAGGACGGCGAGGTGTTCCTTCACGACATGCATATCAGCCCTTACACCCACGGAAACCGGGCGAATCACGAGCCGCTCCGGAAGCGGAAACTCCTCCTGCACAAACGGGAGATTCGGCGATTGTACGGAAAAACCAGTGAGAAGGGTCTTACACTGATCCCGCTGCGGGTCTACTTCAAAAACGGCAAGGTCAAGGTTGAGATTGGTCTGGCAAAGGGGAAAAAACTCTATGACAAACGGGCCGACATAAAAAAACGGGACGATCAGCGCGAGATGGAACGGGCCCTCAAGTCGCGCAAATGGAAGGAATAGGGCCGCCGCTGTGCTTGACTTCAGCGGTTATGGTTCATATAATAACAGTGTCATTCGATCTTTTACATGGGGGCGTACCGGTTTCGACGGGGATAGTTGAAGCTGGAGAAGCGTGCCGAGGTTCCTACAGGCCTCGTTAAATAGGTAGGATTAAACATAATCGCAGACAACTACGATTACGCCGTAGCCGCATAGGCTACCGTCCTCCCGGCCACGCCTGTCGGGTCGGATGAGGGCGTCGACAAGACAGGATAGCCGGTTTCCTTTTCCTGTGGGGAAACTGGCGAAAATCAACAGGACCGCGCCTGATCGATCCTGCCTCTGGGAGCGAAAAGGCGTTAAATGAAAACAGGGGATGCGCACGGAGAAACTTCAGTGGAATGTTCTCGGACGCGGGTTCGACTCCCGCCGCCTCCACCATTTTGAAAATGGCAACCCGTCTCTCCAGAGTAATTATCTGGGTAGGCGGGTTTTCTTTTTCCCCTTGTATTCAAAGGGTTTCGGTCGTTTTGACATCTTTCCGGAACCTCTCTCCAGCCACCAGATTCTCTCCATTCTCCCGACGTTCATTCTCTGTTTGGGGCGGTATTCTCTGTTTTCTTCGGACAGGGTCCAACACGCGTCCGGTTACAGATATCCTTTCAGATTAAGCATTTAGCCAAATGACGGTATTTTGAGGTTGTGTTAAGACATCAAACGGTCTGAAAAACCACCCGTTTAGACAAACCAAAAGTCTCTCGCAGGTTTCGGGAAGTGATATTTATTCAGATTTCCAGCGGTCAGTATTTCCCATGATCCTCCGGTATCAATTCAAAATTGCAACTATAACGATTGAAATCACGGTCCCATTCTTGGATGGGATTGCCTTGGATCTTGAAAAACGATTTCAGTGATTTCCTGAGTTCTTTAATTTGAGATACCGCCCATTTACTTGGCCCTAAATCATTTCCAGAAGCTTCAAGTTTTTCATACTTAGGAGCCATCATGTAAAGTAATACCCACTGATCTTTGGGCATTTGATTGTTCTTCCTAGTCATCCCCATTGAATCACAGCTAACAACTTTTTCCACGTCTCCTACTGTAATCCTTATTGACATACTCACATGTATATCATGCTTTGGGACATAAACAGCCGGTGTTTCTAAAAAACGTATTTTAACATCCTTCCACTTTGTTCCTTGGGCTAGCGGGAAGGTCTCACCATTTTTTTCTTTGGGGCTATCGGCTTGAGTGTCTTTTTTTGAACTGTGCGGCTTGCTTGTCGGCGTTGCTCAACATCTTTTGAAAAGCAGTCTTGGCGTCCTTGTTATATTTCTCGAAGAGTTGGTGTGCGTATTCGATATAAGTCTGCTCTTCAGGGATCATTGCCGAGAGTGATCTACCAACTTGAATATCCGTTTCTTCTATCCACAAAGCGACAGATTGGATCTTGTTCAACAAATCCTCACCACCAATGCTGAATTCATCGACATCCCAGTGCAACAAGGCTTCCACCAGATAATCCATGTCACTTCTAATATCCGGAGGAATGTCAGATCCTGTTTCAGACATCCCCTTGATACAAGTATCAATCCGGTGCTTCAAATTAATCACAATGGTTGACATGGGGTATGGGTGCCAGGCCACATGATGATTGGTTCGATCACTAACAGCTTTTTGGCAAAGCATCCAATATTCTCGGAGCATCATGAAGTACCTTGAAGTAGAACGATACTGGGCATTTCCTTCTGGTGATGGATATATACAGTTTCGCAGCTTTGCGTTAACGATATAGTCGCGTGCCTCTTTGATCGGCTGCAACGAGTCTTCAAGACATTTGTTCATGACTTCCGAAACTGATTCCTTTGTTTTTCCGGCGTCAGCATTAATTGCAGGCATGTCAGGATGATGAAGCAACATTACAGAATAGAATGCAGAAAGAGTATCCAGCGGATTTGTGGCTTCGGATGATTCGTCCGTAAATAACTGACTGTATATTTTTTTAAGCAAAGGCTCGTTTTCCACCGAATGGTTAATCCACTCGAGAAGGGACCGTTCCAAGGCACTAAAATCATCCTTAGGTATTGAGCCGGGATAAAATACATTTGCTCGAAGAAGGTCTCTCAAGCAGATCGTTGCCGCAATTGCGTTGGTAAGATTGTATCCAAATAACTCGCTCTTCTTAATTTCTTCTTCCGGTTCCCCTTGCTTGATAGCCCATAATCGTTTTACGACTGCTTGCCCTTGCATAAAGGAATACTCGATTTTTTCATATTCCCACGGAGGCATTGGAGGAAGCTCCTCAATATCCATATTGAGGAGCACCATTTCCCTGTACTGATTTTCTGTGACGTGTTCGGAGTCTCCTATCCAAGTATTTATAATACAGCAAGGAAACGATCTTTTTGTATTGGCTCCCATGGGAACGACTTCAGGATAGCAGTCAACACCGTTCATTTTCATTTCTGATACGGGAGGTGCTTCAGACCGGGCAGCAATTAGTGGAAATGTGTGAAGCGCTTTTACAACAGTGCATGCCGGGCATTCGTCATTAGCAGCCTCGACTACAGGCAAATAAGCCAGTGCTTCATGAAATGCTTTTTGAGCTTCCTCAATTCCAACATGGCTGTGCGATTCTAATTGGGGCGGCAGTTTACACTTTGCATCTTTGATACAGATCGTCGTGCAAAAGGACAGGCAAAGACGTTCATAACAAGTCCATGCCCAGTCCGCTGCTTTCTTAAGAGAAGATGGCATGGACTTTTCAAAATCATAATGAAGGACGCTTTTGTCATGCATATTCGTCATCCCCCTCTGGCTTGATTGTGAAAAGGCAGCGGTAGCAGCGTTCCTCCTTTAGGTATTCAATCGGGTCGTCTGTCAGCCGAAAGAACTCACGCAGCTTTTTTGACAGGCGCGGTTTCTGGTCCTTGACCTTGAAGGATGCATGCTGGCTCTGCCAATCAATCTGACCGCGAGAATCAGCAAATGCTCTGAAGAGCTCCCAAGGGATTGTCGGGTTCCCGTTTCTGGTATTGGCCATTCCCATCTGGGTGTAATTATACTGGCCGTGTGATTTTGTGGTGCGGATGGAAACGGTATGGCCGTCA
>JAFGTS010000015.1 GCA_016933965.1 Deltaproteobacteria bacterium
CGTTCAAAAAGGGTGGGTTCGCCACCGCTATGGATATGGGGTTCCCCGTGCTACCCGTCACCGTGAACGGAAGCAGGCGGATACTGCCGAAAAAAAGCACCGTGTACCATTCAGGTCCGATAGAGGTGGTCATCGATGAACCAATTGATATTGCTGATTATCTTCCGGATCGTATCGACGAACTCCTGGAACGGACCCGCTCCGTGATCGTTTCCAACTTCAATCCCGAGTACCCCTCCCGCAGGGGACCGTAAAGAGGATGACGGCAACCGATACCGGCCGGTCTGTGTGGTCATTCCGGCTGAGCGGAGCCATCAGGGGGACAGGAACCCTTTGGCAACGGCATCATCGATAAGCGTGGAAACAAATTCCCACAGGAGCGGAGCGGCTTCTTTTACCGGAGAGATCCGGTTCATCACCTGGGGACGGGTGATGCTGTTTTCACGCCACATCCTGCCGCCGGTGCAGTAATTGTGGATAACCGGCTGCAACCGGTCGAGAGCGGCGGCAAATTGTGATTCAGCGGTCCGGCCTTCCTCGAATTCCTCCCAGAGGCCGCGGAATTCCCTCTCCTGGTCCGGCGGAAGGAGGGCAAATATCCGGTCAGCCGCCTTCCGTTCCCTTTCCGGCCGGTCCCGCCCCGTTTTCTCGTCATAACAATAGGTGTCGCCAGCGTCGATCTCAACGATATCATGTATCAGGACCATTCTGACAACCCGTTCGACATCGAGGTCCGGCGAGCGGGAATATTCGCGAAGAAGTGATGCCATGACGGCGATATGCCACGAATGCTCCACGGAATTCTCCCGTCGGCTGCCATCGGTCAGGAGCGTCTGCCGGTCGACCCCCTTGAGCTTGTCGATCTCTATGCTGAACCGGACCTGCTGTTCCAATCGTGATGCATTCATCGTCCGTCTTCCCCGTTCCTTCCTTTCTTACAATGCACCATATACCGAAAGGGCCTTAAAATCAATGAAGGCGCCCCGGAGGTGTGTCGTCCCCAGCCGGCGCGGCCGTATCCATGGGAGGAAGACCGGCGATTGACATATTGACCTGCCGCCCCACTTAATGATAAGGCACAATGCCGTTGCCAAAATCTCCACACCCGGGGCGGAGCGTTCACCGGTAATGATCGAACTGCAGAACATATCCAAACAATATGGATCAAAAATACTCTTTCGTGATGCCTCTCTCCGCATCGCCGACGATTCCCGCATCGCCGTGGTCGGTCCTAACGGGTCGGGGAAATCGACACTGCTCAAGATCGTTACCGGACAGGTCGAAGCCGACAGCGGAGGTATACACCGGTCACGCTTCACGAACACGGGATACCTCCCCCAGGACGGCATCTACCACCGGGGAAGGACCCTCTACGAGGAAGCGGAAAGGGTATTTCAGGAACTGCAGTCACTCCAGGCCCGGCTCGATAGTATCAGCCGGGAGATCGCCGCCCGCTCCGCGACGGAACCACCGGGTTCGGCCCCCCTTCAGAAGCTCATGCGTGACATGGAGGAAGCTCAGCACCTCCTTGAGCACCGTGATGGATATCAGAGGGAGACGCGGATCCGAAAGATCCTCTTCGGCCTGGGCTTCACGGAAAAGGACCTGCACCGGCGGACGGAGGAGTTCAGCGGGGGATGGCACATGAGGATCGAGATCGCGAAGCTTCTCCTGACGGAGCCTTCAGTGCTTCTCCTCGACGAACCGACCAACCACCTTGATATCGAGTCCCTTCAGTGGATAGAAGAATATCTCACGGGATACCGGGGCGCGCTTGTTCTTGTGTCACATGACAGCCGTTTTCTCGACAATCTCGCCGGCAGGGTAGTGGAGATCGCCCTGGGCGGGCTTACCGAATATCGGGGGAATTTTTCCTCATTCCTGAAACAAAAAACCGAACGGACCCGCATACTGCAGGCCACGTACGATAATCAGCAGCGTCTCATCGAAAGGACACAGCGGTTCATCAACAAGTCCCGCGCGGACAAGAAGCGCGCCCGCCAGGTTCAGAGCAGGATAAGGATGCTGGACAAGATGGAACGGATCACCGTCGAGGAATGGGAAAAGACCATCTCCTTCTCGTTTCCCGAATCGCCGCGGGCGGGACGGGTCGTCATGTCCCTTGAAAGCATAACGAAAGCTTACGGTTCCGAGGTGCTTTTCAGAGATCTGTCCATCCAGGTGGAGCGGGGAGACCGGATCGCCCTTCTGGGAACGAACGGTTCCGGCAAATCAACGCTGGCCCGCATCATGGCGGAAACGGAGCCCATACAGGAAGGCTCGGTACGCCGGGGGCATAATGTCATAACGGCGTATTTCGCTCAGGATGTGGCCGGTGATATCAATCCAGACGGGACCGTCCTTCAGACCGTGCAGGAATGCGCCTCCGGCATATCCCCGGGAGGGCTGCGCTCTCTTCTCGGAAGTTTCCTGTTCAGGGATGATGACATGACGAAACCCTTCTCGGTCCTTTCAGGAGGAGAGAAAAGCCGTCTCGCCCTTGCCAGAATGCTCCTGCGGCCGGCAAACTTCCTCATCCTGGACGAACCGACGAATCATCTCGACCGCCAGTCAAAACAAGCTGTTCAGGAGCGTCTTCTTTCTTTTCCCGGTTCCTACATCATCGTATCCCATGACCGGGATTTTCTGGCGCCCCTGATTAACAAGGTTTTTTCATTGAAAGACGGGAAGCTGTCCGTCCATCACGGTTCCGTCGACGACTATCTCGACAGGATGCATCGCGAAGCCTCCTCACTGCTTCTTCCCGAACAGACGCAGGTCACCTCACCGCCCACGCGGACCGACAAAATCAAAAAACGGGAGGACGCGCTTCGAAGACAGGAGCGATACCGCCGGTTGAAACCACTGAAAGATTCTTTGTCGACGGTGGAAAGGGAGATCGCCGCGGCCGAGCGGCGCAAGGAATCCATAGAGTCGACCTTTTCTGATCGTTCCATTTATGAACGTGAGGACACGCTGCGGGATCTTCATGTCGAGCACGCAGAGGTCACCGCCCTGCTGGAAACACTGTACGGTCGGTGGTCGTTGCTCCAGGAGCAGGTTGAACGCATAGAATCAGAAGAGCAGGGTGAGACGCCGTGACGGCGCAGCAGCATCTCATTGCCCGCCGAATTTCCAGTCAAAATATATAAATCCGGTCTGCGGGTCCAGCCAGCTTGATCCACCCGAGGGGCCGTTGAGGGAAGAGCGGAGCCCCCGGAGATTTCCCGCGGCAACGTCGCCGGCGATAGTGAAATAATTGATATCGGCCCCGATGGAAACGACATCGGGAAGGAACGGTCGTCTCCGGGCATCCGCCGTGGGTGACGGAACAAAAACCGGAATTCTGGTAACACCCGCATCAGGGGGCGTCATCGACCAGCGGCCCAGGCCGTGAACCGGCGCGTCAGGTTCCGGCACACCAAGAGGCTCCGTTGAGAGGTCTCTTACCTCTACGATCCATTCCCGGGCCCGTTCCGGGGTCAGGGAACCTCCTCCCTGCTGCTTCATGGCGCTCCAGGGCACCGAAAGGAACATTCCATCCGTGGGATCCATTGGGATTTCAGGGGAAAAGACACCCCCGTACACACTGTCTGGAACAGGGTAGCCCTCCGGAAACGGCAGGTGCGTCATTCCACCCCTATATACGCCGATGCCGGTCCGCGGAAGGGCAAGTTCCCGGTCTGCGGTGAATTCCTCGAAAAGCGGCGAGATGACCACTTTCACCGTCGAATCGGCGCTGGGCATGGTCCCTCCGGCGTCCGGGACGGGACAACCCGGAAGCGCCGGCAAAAGGAGGCAGACCAGCAATATGAGCATTTCCATGACAGGGTACCGTTTCCCCCGTTTCATGACGGCACCTCACCGCCGGCCATGGATGGCCCTGGGTCCCACGGCCTGCATCTAAATCCTTCTTTTGTAGCTCAACGGCGTCAGCTTCATGGTCACGGTGGTCCCCTGTGAGCTCGTGATCTCAATGGTCCCCTGCATCTGCACCGACAGGTCGCGAACGATCTGTAATCCCAGCGCCCCGACAGTTTCAGGATCCACTCCGGGCGGAAAACCGACACCCGTATCGCGAACCGTAAGCACTATCTCTTCTTCCTTGTCGCCCGGGCCGACCGTAACGATCACTTCTCCTTCCCTGCCCCCGGGAAAAGCGTGTTTCAAGGCATTCGCGACAAGTTCGTTGATGATCAACCCCACGGGAACAGCCGTTTCTATGTCGAGATAGACCGCCGACGTTGACACGACGGGCCTGATACAGTTCGTGTTCACATGATAGAAATTAAAGATGCGCAGTATCAGATGGTTGATGTAGTCCCCGAAATCGATACGTGAAAGATCCCCGGCCTGATACAGTTTTTCATGAACGAGAGCCATGGCCCTGACGCGATTCTGACTGTCGAGGAACAATTCAGCCGTTTCTCTGTCGGCAACGCGCCTGGCCTGGAGACTCAGCATGCTGGCAATGATCTGCAGGCTGTTCTTCATCCGGTGGTGAATTTCCTGGAGAATACGCTCTTTTTCCTCGAGAGAGCGCCGTATATCATCCTCTCGTCTCGTTCGTTCCGTAACATCACGCGTGATACCGCGAAACCCTACCGGCCGGCCCCCGTCATTTTTCATCAGGGCGGCGAAGGTTTCAACATCACATCGACCACCGTCCTTTCTCACCAGCCCCCAGTTAAAAAGTGTCCCCGGTTCCCCCGTCCGATAGATCTTGTTAAAAACTTCAAATACCCTGTGCGCGTTCTCCTCATCCATGTATTCATGGTAGTTCAAGCCCATAAGCTCATCTTCCCGATACCCGAGCATCCGCATGAAAGCATCGTTGTAAAAGGTGATGTTCCCCGTCAGATCCACTTCATAATACCCATTGTCCATGACGTCAAGGATCGATCGGTACTTCTCCTCGCTCCGGTGGAGTTCATGGAAGAGGCTGGCGTTTCGCAGGGTCACGGCGAGATGCGATGCGATGCCTGCAAGCAGGCTCATCTCACTGAAGGACAGGGCCCGGGAATCTTCCCTGTTTCCAACCGCCATGATTCCCAGTGATTCTTTCTCATAAACGATGGGAACACAGATGCAGGTTCCCATAGGGGGATCATCGGACCAGGGCGGCACCGCTCCCTCTCCGCCTTCATGGGACATCAGGAGCGGTTCTTTGTTCCGCAGGACCCGGGCGGCGGGGCTTTGATCGTCCATTCCGGAGGAATTCGACGCACTCTCCTGAGAGCATCCGATCCATCGTTCCAGTTCCTGCCGGTCACCGAAACCGGCATGATACCGCAGAGCCTGTTCACGCTCACCAAGCAGCCAGAGGGTGCCGGCGTCATAACCGAGCCTCTTTTCAACGGCGCCCAGGACCGCGTTCAGCAACTCGTCCCTGTCGAGAATCATTGCCGTCGCCTTGCCGATCTCCTGCACAAGAAGGGCGTTATTATTGCTGTTCTGCACTTCGTCGAGCAACCGGGCGCCCCATTCCTGTTGAATATCGACGGTCACCGCGAGCTCTTTCTTTTCCATGCTCTCAACGCGAAGCGCGACGGCCCCGACACCGGCAAGGAGGAACAGAAGCAGAAGGAGCCACGGGACGAGAGGAAGGAAAAAGTACAGGGTCCCCGCGGCAACGCATCCCGCGGCGGCCGAAATGTTCCGCATGCGTTTCCAGACCTGCGCCTGCGTGCGCTTCCAGGTGAGAATATACCGGCAGTCGTTATCGCCATGATGTACACAGGAGGGATGTTCCACCTGCGGATAGGCCCCGATGAAGTAGCGGACCATGGATTCAAAGGCCCCCAGGCGGTGCTCACATTGATAGGGTCGTTTAACGACGCCCGGCAGCGGCGTCACCCTGATCTCAGCGCTGTTCCCGGAAAGCATGCGCGATTCCGCGCGGGCGGCGCGGCTCAGAAAGGGATAGATTTTCTCCACCAGAAGGCACAATGATGCGATATTCATCATTCCCAGGGTATACCGTCCGACAAGGCCCGGGCGTCTCATAAAGGCCAGTTGGCGGCCTGCTTCCCGGGCGATGTTCTCCTCGCCCGTTCTTTCCACCAATTTTTCATAAAATCGGTCCATCTGTTCCTGGCTGAACCAGCGGTTCCGGTCGGCTATTTCATCCCTGGTCATTCCGGCATGGTTCAGAAGTTCTTCCACCGGTACCTCGGGGTATTGTTCGGTGACACAGTCGAGGTAGTTCCGCATGATACGGCTGCTGTACAGTTCTGCTTCGACCTTCGGAGATCCTGATCGTTCCATGTTGATGTTTCCTCGTCGCGTTCGACCGGCACGCATTCCCATGCTTCAACATTCACGCCGGGGAGTACGAATATAGGCAATTTCACGGACCCTGGCAAGGTGATTTTTGGGTGACCGCCCGTATTGACAGTGAGACCCCGTCCTCCTATAATCAGCGAAAACGGACCTTCTCCTGTTTGGTTACAGGAAAGGTTTCGAGATTTCAAGGGGCCAAGGGGTCGAGTGAAAAACGGGAATGCGCAAGAATTTGAAAGTATGTTATACGTCATATCGATCATACGTGGATACAGGCATCATAACATAAAGTGTTTCCCTAAAAAACAGCACAGCCCTTGAAACCTTGAACCCATGACCCCTTGAACCCTGAAAAAGACAGTTTTTTCAGAGGTGAGCCTCAAAAAATGGTGATCTGATCGCATGAGACGAATCCTCCGGTTCGAAACGACCGCCCGCGAGCAGCTGGTGGACATAACGGAACAGGTCAGGGCCGTCACCGCAGAAGGCGGCGATGATGTCAGTCTCTGCTGCCTTTATGCGCTCGGCGCAACGGCGGCCATTATGATCCAGGAAAACTGGGACCCGAACATCAGGACCGACGTTCTGTCATGCCTGCGTTCGATGGTGCCCGCCGGCAGATGGATCCATGACCGCATTGACGGAAACGGTGATGCCCACATCAAGGCGGGCATCATTGGGCCCTCAGAGGTGATCCCTGTTCAGAGCGGACACCTTCTGCTCAGCACCTGGCAGAACATTTTTTTCTGTGAATTTGACGGCCCGCGTGATGTTCGAGAAGTGATCGTGACCCTGCTGTGAACTCCTCAGCTTTCCCTTTTCACGTAGACGGGATTTGAAAAGATCCAGGGCCGGTGTGCGCCGCGGGCCTTCAGGAACACCTCGACCCGGTAATTTCCATCCCCTGTGATCCTGTGTTCCAGTTCACGCCCGTCTTCCTGGCAACAGGGTTTCCCGTTCCTCATGACCCGTATTCTTCCCGGATACGGAACCGTTACGGACAGACGCGCCGACCGATCAAGAAGAAAATCGTCACCCATGAGCGCTTCCCGTCCCCCGTCATCGACGCGGAACGTGAAGCCCCGGGCCTCCCGGAAGTATTCCAGCGCGAAGAACACCCTCCCCCGCCTCAGGCATGCCAGAAGCGTTCGTATGTCATCGGCGTCCCGCCCCGAAAGGGGCGCGTCGGTCACGATATGGGTCCTGATGAAACGGAAGGCCTTTTCAAAGGGGAAAACTCTGAGGTCCAGGCCGAAAAAGCGGTAAATGGTACTGTGGTTGTCAAGTTCACCGATCCCAACGACCTTTCTGCGCCGGTTCAAATAATCCCAGCGGGACAGGGTGACCTTTCTCGGACCCCTCAGGACCCAGGCGGGAAAGAAATAGGCGGCAAGGGCCCGCGGGAAAGAGGTCAGTCCCGACTGCCAGTCGGTCATGAAATCCCATATCCCCATGCCCGTATATCCTTCCACGGACCAGTCCACCCAGGGGAAATGTTTCACGTGAAACATATCCGTTCCTTCATGGTCCGGGTGGGCGATGAATCCCATTCCGCCCGCTTGTGAAACTGCATCGATATATTCCTGAGGCGGCAGTTCCTCTTCCTCATCAACGACTATCGGATCGTCGAGTCCGAATGCGATATAGTGGTTGAACCGTGGGGATATCTCCTGTCCAACGATCAGCAGCACCGATTTGTTCCATCCCTCGCGGCCCCGCGCGGCGAGGGTCGAGTGATCCGTCAGCATCAGGAAATCGAGACCTGTTTCCCGCGCCGCCTCCAGGATCTCACCGATGGGAACCGTGCCATCGAAAGAATGATCTGAATGGAGGTGAACAACCCCGACGTAATCGCAGTTTTTCACAGCACCTCCTCACCGTTCAGTGGACAACCCAAGCAGCGAGCCCGTACGCGGCAGAAGAGCTTCGCGGTATGGACCAGCAGCGCGTGAAACTGATTATAGACCGAGACATCCGGCGGCAGGGCGTCCATGCAGAAACGCTGTATCGCTTCATAGGATTCGGATCCGTTTATCATTCCATGCCGCTCAAGGATCCTGCGGGTATAGGCATCAACGACAAAGACCGGCTTTCCTCCCGCGTACAGGAGAATGCTGTCCGCCGTTTCCGGTCCGATCCCGTGCACGGCAAGCAGTTTTGAGCGCAACAACGGAAGGTCTTCCGCGAACATGTTCTCGATGCTTCCGCCGTAGCCGTCGCGGAGAAATATCACGAATGCCTTAACCCTTTTCGTCTTAACGTTATAATAACCCGCCGGTCGTATGAGCTCTGCGAGGTCATCGGGGTCAGCCCGGTATATCGCCTCAACATCCAGCATCTTCCGGCCCTTCAGCCGGTGCATGGCGGCTTCTACGTTCTTCCAGTTGGTATTCTGGGTCAGGATCGCCCCCAGCGCCACCTCAAAAGCCGTTTCAGCGGGCCACCAGTGAAGGTCGCCGAAATGCCCGTTCAGAATGTCATAGATCCTCAGCAGGCGCGCTTCGGCGGATGTTCTTCTCATGAGTCCTTTCAATTCGCCGGTTATTCTCCCCGGGGGCGACGGTGAAGGTCCGTCTATTTTCGAATCACCACGAAGAACTTGGATTCCTCTCTCTGGATCAGCAGCAACACGCTGTTTTTCTTGATCGCCCGTGCCATGACGGTCCGGTAACTATCAAGAGTGGTCACGCGGACCCGGTTCACCTGCAGAATGATGTCGCGCTCCTGGATGCCGGCGTTGCCGGCTGGCCCCCCCTCTTCAACGGCGGTCACGATGATTCCCTCCGTCACCGGGATGCCCAGATGTTCCGCGATATCCGGGGTTATCTCCTGCACCGTCATACCAAGATACTGTTCACCCATATCGGTCCCGGCAATGATATCACCTTCCGAACGTTCCGATACCACTACATTCAACGTCTTTTTCTTTCCGTTCCGCAGCACCGTAACCCCGACCTCCTTCCCCACGGGAATACCGGCGACGATCATCAGGAGGTCATGGGTGTCGGTGACTTTTCTGCCGTCGATCCCGACGATTATATCACCCGTTTTGATGCCCGCCTTGTCTGCAGGATCTCCGGTGAACACGTCCGAGACAAGGGCCCCGTCCTTCGATTCAAGATTCATGCTCTCGGCGATATCGTCCGTAATTTCCTGAACCGACACACCGAGCCAGCCCCTGACGACCTTTCCCTTGTCCTTCAACTGGGGCAGTATGGCTCGAGCCATATCGACGGGGATGGCAAACCCGATGCCCTGTCCCTGGGCGACGATCGCCGTATTGATACCGACGACCTCTCCCGCGAGATTGAACAGCGGGCCGCCGCTGTTCCCGGGATTGATCGAGGCATCCGTCTGAATGAAATCATCATAGGGACCGGCGCCGATGACGCGGCCTTTCGCGCTTACGATACCTGCCGTAACGGTCTGCGAAAGACCGAAGGGGTTCCCGATGGCGACGACCCAGTCACCGACCCGCAGATCGGCCGAACTGCCCAGTTTCGCAACGGGAAGGCCGTTCTTCGGTTCGATCTTCAGCAGGGCCAGGTCCGTGTTCTTGTCCCGGCCTTTCACTTCGGCCTTGTATTCAGCACCGTCGGAAAGCTTCACCAGGATCTCATCAGCCTGCTCGACAACATGGTAGTTCGTAAATAAATAGCCGTCCTCGCTGATGATGAACCCGGAACCCAGGCTTTTCTGCTTGAACTGGCGCTGGGGCATGTTCCTGAAAAAACGCTCAAAAAAGTCATCCCCGAAATACCGATCAAAGGGTGATTGAAAGGGTGATCCGAAGGGGCTGATCCCTCCCGTCACGACCGTTTTCGTTGTCCTGATATTGACGACGGCCGGCTTCAGTTGTTCCACAAGATCAGCAAAGGACGAAGGGGTATTTGAAAGGAACGGGACCGCCGCTTGAGCGGTCCGACCCACGGTCGGCGTGAACCGATCCGTCGGGGAATCCCCGTATCCCGCGAGAACCCCGCAGATCACGACTACAAGGAACAAAACAACCATTGACGGGAGAGATCTTCCTCCCCACGGTACATATCCATTCATGCCTGGTCTCCCTTTTACGGAATAATTCGGTCCCACGGCGGGACGACGTTATGCTTCGGCAACGACCGGATTTGTCAGTTCTCCGATGGTTTCGATCGCCACCGTTACCTCATCACCGTTACCGAGGAATACGGGTGGCTCCCTCGTAAATCCCACCCCCTCAGGCGTCCCCGTCAGGATGACCGTCCCCGGAAGCAGCGTCATTGACCTGCTCAGGTCGCTCACGATCGTGGGAATGGAGAAGAGCATGTCCGATGTCATCGAATCCTGCATGGCCCGGCCGTTCAGAAATGAACGTATCCGCAGTTTGTTCGGCTCCGGGACGTCTTCCCTGGTCACGATACAGGGACCGAGGGGACAGAAGGTATCAAAGCTTTTACCCCGGGCCCACTGTCCGTTCTGCTTGCAGAGCTGCCAGTCGCGGGCGCTCACGTCATTGGCGCAGGTGTATCCCAGGATATACTCTTCCGCCGATTCCGGCGACACATTTTTTGCTCTTTTACCAATGATAACCGCTAGTTCTGCCTCATAATCGACTTCGTCGGGCCCCGCTTTCGGCAGGACGATCGGCGATCCGTGGGCAATGACGCTGCTGGTCGCCTTGATGAACACTACGGGCATTTCCGGGTACCGTTCATGGGTCTCTTCCGCGTGTTTGCCGTAATTCCAGCCGAGACAGAGAATGTTGACCGGGTCCAGGGGCGGAAGGATTGCCTTCACCTGTTCGATCCGGTCCGTCTCGGTTACTCCCGTAAAGAGATCCCCCGAGACGACACGGGCCTCCCGCGCCGACCCTGAATCGGCGATACCGTAAACGGCGTCACCCGAGTCGGTCACAAATCGTATCAGTTTCATCTTTCGAGAGATCACCTCCTCATGCATGTTGCAGCGATTATAATCCTTGGGATGGTAATTTTCAACCTGGCTGAGCGCACCCGCGCCGCGGGAAGATCATTCACGAACCCGGAGGACGGCGACGGGAGCGGCCGTGACCGCCGTCCCGTCACTTTTCAAGGGTCTTTTCCCCCGCCGCGAGATAGGTGCCGACATAATCGGAAGCGGCATCTTCGAGAGAACGGAAAACGACAGGGCACCCCGCGGCCCGCAGCTTTTCAAGAGGGGCCTCGGTAAAGTACTGGTATTGATCCCGGATCGATGCCGGCATGTCGATATATTCGATATGAACGGGTTTGTTCAGGGCACTGAAAACGGCTCCGGCAAGGTCGTTCCAGGTCCGGGCGCGGCCCGTACCGAGGTTGAAGATCCCCGATATGGTCCGCTCCCGCAGGAACCACCAGATCACATCGACACAATCCTTCACATACACGAAATCCCGCAGTTGCTCACCGTCGTTGAAGTCAGGCCGGTGCGACCGAAAGAGTTTCATGCCGCCCGTCTCCCCTATCTGCGACGCCGCCTTGTGAACAACGCTTCTCATGTCCCCCTTGTGATATTCATTCGGACCGAACACGTTGAAAAACTTGATCCCCACGAAGCGCTTGTCGAGACCGTTTCTCAAGACCCACAGGTCGAACAGCTGCTTCGAATACCCGTACATATTGATCGGCTGCAGGACGGGTGTCACGTCGTTGTCGTCGGAAAAACCGCGGGTCCCGTCACCGTATGTGGCGGCGCTGCTGGCATAGAGGAAACGGACATCGTGCGAGGCGGCCCATTCGGCCACATGTCTGCTGTACCGGTAGTTGTTCTCCATGAGGTAATCGGCGTCCCGCTCGGTCGTTGATGAGCAGGCCCCCATGTGAATGATGGTCTCCACGGGAAAGGGTACGCGGTCCGCCAGGATCATATTGAGAAAATCCTTCTTGTGAAGGTATTCGGCATAGGTCCTGTTAACGAGATTTTTCCACTTGCTTGTCTCCCCCAACCGGTCGACGATCACGATATCTCCCCGTCCCTCGTTATTCAGTTTCCATACGATGGCGCTTCCGATAAATCCGGCTCCGCCGGTCACCACGATCATAAGCGTTCACTTCCTTGTATGATTTTCATTCTCTTTTCGGCAGTTGCCCAAATATCTTTTGGCCTGCCCGGCCCCTGCCGGCCTGCAATGCATGAATGCCGTTGTCATTTCTCTATGAGCTTTTGCGCTGCCCGCTCTATCATACCCTTGTCGGCGGGTTCGATCCTGGCGGCGATCCATTCCCTGAGCCGTTCGCCTTCATCCCGGCCCCGCGCGCAGGGAACAAAATCAAGCGTGATCCCCAGTGCCTCCGCCGCCCGGAAGGCCAGCAGTGACCATGACGTGTCGAGTCCCCCGGTGATGATGAGCGATTCCGGCTCGCCGGCCCTGTGATCACCTGGTGTCGGCGGAACATCATGGAGCGGGCCGTCGATGAGAACGATAGTCCGCCTGCCGGAACATTCCGGCGGCGCCTCCCCGCCGCCCCACGGTCCTCCCTGTGTGAACCCGGCAGGAAACGTGCATCCCGGCCCGTCGGTGGACGTAATGATCAGATGGGCCCGGTTCATGATCTCAGCTACCCGCCCGGAACGTTCCGACGGGGAAAGGGATTCCCTGATAGCCAGGCCGACGGCTCCCCCGTCGTCATCCAGGCAGGAGGGGGGAACCAGTACCGGAAGGCCTGCCCGCGCGCCCGCGCCTATCATGGTACCGGGGTCGGCCCCGTAGCCGGCCATCTCCTCGAAAGGAATGCGGCAGTGCCGGGACTGCGAAAGAACGAATCCGGAGAGGAGCGCCGTCCGCTTTCCGCCCGGCCAGGTCCCGCCGCCGGCCGGCTCGACCGTGATGGTCCCCGGAGCTCCCAGCATTGCGCGATAGCTGCTCACGTCGATATCCATTTCATCTCTGAACCGCTCGATCATGCGCGGTGACAGGAGGGCCACGTTCATAACACCATCGGCGGAACCGCCTTCCCTGTGCAGGCCGGCCGGTGGCTTCTCGATGCGCTTGACCTTTTCAAGAACGCCGGACATTTCGTGATCGATGATGACCGCCGTTGTCAGGACAGCGTCAACGATCCCCTTGCGCATCAGATCGGCGACAAGGAGCGTGATGCCCCGGGACAGATGCACTTCACCGGTGATAACGGCAACGACCCGCTGCCGTCGTTTTTTTGCCTCGACAAGAGAGGCCACGGCGTCATCGAGCCGTACCCGTTCATCATCCGGCAGCGCCCGGTAGCGTTCGTCGAGGAGATTCCTGTCCGTCCCCATTAATGCCTTTTCCCTTTCGCCGAAACCGGCATTCCCTTTATGTATCCATCCCTTTTGAAGCGGCCATTGAAACGCTTTTACGGTGTTCAAGGGGTTTTCGTTTTAAAAATCCCCCTTTATCCCCCTTTAGCAAAGGGGGAATTGAAGGAACTCTTGATATCATAAGTTTCACGATCTACCCTTTGCCCCTTTGCTCCTTTGTCGCTTTGTCGCTTTGTCTCTTCACCCCTTTACCACTGTGGGCGCTGAGCCGCGGGCAAGTCTTGAGATCGCCCGAAGCACTTCCTTACGTACCGGATTTCTTAAGTTTCCCGGTATTGAAAGTCAAGTCTTTTGTTTTTCCTTTGCCGTACAGCTCTATCTGGCGGCACAGGCCCATGATGATCTTGACGTCCTTGGCCGTCAGCTCGGACCTGGAAAGGAACTGTCTGATGCTGACCATGGAATATTCCGGGTTCTGTGGATTGATGAAGTTGATCCGCAGGAGCGTGTCGCGCAGAAGATCGTACATCTTTTCTCTTTCCGCCACCGTCGCGAGGCGGGGTGAGAAGGGGGCACGGACCTCCCCGACGGCACGGTATGCTTCGTAACAGATGAGCATCACCGCGTGTGAGAGGTTGATCGATCTCATCCGATCCTCCGTCGGTATCGAAACGATCAGGTCGCACAGGGTCAACTCATCGTTGGTCAGCCCTCTGTCCTCGGGACCGAAAAGAAGAGCAACCTTGTTTTTCGGCGCCATCACGGCCAGGGACACACCCATTGAACGAGGATCCGTCATGGCACGCTTCAAATTCGTGTTTCCCGCCCGTGACGTCGTTCCCACGATATACTGGAAGGGCGCGAGCGCCTCACGCAGATCCTCGGCATACCGGATCGAATCGATGATCGGAGCTGCGAAATGGGTCGCCATCTGCAGTATTTTCCCCCTGTCGTAATCGGAACGCCGGACCACCACCAGATGCTCGATACCCATATTCATGGCACATCGTGCCGCCGATCCGATGTTCCCTTCGTGTTTCGGGCGGTTCAGAACAACAGCGATGTTATCGATCGCTTTTCTTTCCTTCATGACCCTTCGACGGCCTCCTTTACAATTGCGGTTTTTCTTCTCTTAGCCTAAAATCTCACTCCAATCAAACCCGTCCTGCAGACGGGAAATACGCTGGTGGTGACGGTACCTCATGGAATCATCGCGAGACACGCTGGTTTGGTCCGCCCGGGAAATAGGTGTCGATCTGCCGAGTACGGTCGCCGACCGTTTCGAAGCGTACCGCCGCGAGCTGCTCCTCTGGAATTCCCGCATGTCCCTCATATCAGCCCGTTCCGAGCGGGACATCGTGATCGGTCATTTCATCGACTCCCTGACCATCGTCTCCTGTGTGAAAGACGGTCCGCAACGGCTTATCGACCTCGGGTCCGGCGCCGGCTTTCCTGCTATCCCGCTCGCGCTCGTGTTCGATGAGCTCCAGGTCACCCTGGTGGAACCATCGAGGAAAAAAGTTTCCTTCCTCAAGTCGGTGGTCCGCCTTCTCTCCCTCTCCACTGTGACGGTCATCCGTGAACGGACGGAGTCGCTCATGCAACAGGATCCTCTCCGGAACGCCTTTGATCTGGTGACGTCCCGGGCGGCTTTTCAACTGCCGGAACTGCTGCGCATGGCGGATTATTTTCTGGGCGAGGAAGGACGGCTCATCGTCATGAAGGGAAGAACCGCCGACCGCGACCGGGCAGTCGAAGACCGATACAACTTTACTCTGTCGGAACGCATGGACAGAGTCCTTCCCGGGACGGGACGCAAAAGGACCATCCTCGTCTACAGCCGCAACATGCCTCGGCGGAACGTCATTGAAGGCGACAAAGGGTGAAACACCAATTTATTTCTTCTCAAAGAGGCGCTTCTGTGCTAGATTCGGCTCGATATGATCTGAACAAAATTCCGTGTTAGAATTGCGTCAAAAAAGTGTTTAAATCCATATGTATAGCCAATCAGAAGGGGGGGGTCGGCAAAACGACGACGGCTATCAACCTGGCCGCCTGTCTCGCCGCCGCAGAGCGGAAAACGCTCCTCGTAGACTGCGACCCGCAGGGGAACGCCACCAGCGGGCTCGGCATCGACCGCGAAACTGTCGGAGCGAAGGATCTCTATCACGCGTTGATCGGTGATGTCCCCCTGAGCGAAACCATCGTGAACACCGAAATCCCCGCCCTGGATGTGGTCCCTTCCACTCAGGACCTGATCGGTGTCGAGGTGGAATTCGTTACCGTTGAGGATCGTGAGAAGCGTCTGCAAAAAACGCTGAAGCATATTGACAGCACCTACGAATTTATTATAATCGATTGTCCGCCATCGCTCGGGTTTTTGACGGTCAACTCGTTGGTAGCGTCCGATTTTGTCATCATACCCTTACAGTGTGAATACTTTGCCCTCGAGGGACTCGGTCAGCTATTGAATACGGTCAAACTGGTTCAGGCGCGTCTGAATCCCCGGTTGACGCTGGCGGGAATCCTTCTCACCATGTTCGACACGAGAAACCGCCTCTCCCACCGTGTGGAGGAAGAGGTAAGGAAATATTTCGGGTCCAGGGTCTTTCACACGATCATTCCCCGGAACGTCCGGCTCTCGGAGAGTCCAAGCCACGGTCTGCCTATCATTCTTTATGATATCAATTCCCGCGGCGCCGAGTCGTACCTTGAGCTGGCACGGGAAATTCTGACGAACGGAAGGATATAAATGACCAAGCGGAACGCCTTAGGAAAAGGTCTCGGCGCCATTTTCACGGATCTCGTGGACGACGGGCAGGACAAACCGTCACTTATTACGTGCGGGATTGAAGAGCTGCGTCCCAACCGGTTTCAGCCCCGGAAAGATTTCGAGGGAAGGGAAACAGAGGATCTGGTCCGATCGATCCGGCAGAATGGCATTATCCAGCCCATCGTCGTGAGAAAATCTCAGCCCGGATATGAGATCATCGCTGGAGAGCGGCGCTGGAGAGCGGCACAGGCTGCGGGGTTGAAGGATGTCCCCGTCCTCGTTCGTACCGCCGATGACGAGGAAGTGGCGGAACTGTCCCTCATAGAAAACCTGCAGCGGGAAGAACTGAACGCGATAGAAGAGGCCGAGGCCTACCAGACACTGATGGACACCTTTCACCTGACACAGGATCAGATATCTTCGAAGGTCGGCAAGGATCGTTCAACCATCACCAATTCCCTGAGGTTGCTGAAACTCTCCGCCGATGCCAGAACGGCCCTTTCGGACAGGCGGATATCGGCCGGACACGCACGGGCCCTCCTTGCCATATCGTCGAAGGATGGGCAGCAACGGGCACTGAAGGACATCATCGGGAAAAAGCTGAGCGTTCGGGAAGCGGAACGTCTCGCAAAGCGGTTCAACAGTGCGGGGGGAAAGAAGAAAACACGCGCCGACGGTTCGGTGGCGTATCTAGAAGACATGCTGTCCAAAAAGCTGATGACCAGGGTCACCATTCGCCGGACACGCAAAGGAGGTACGATAGAGATCACGTTCTCATCACCAGAGGACCTGAACCGTCTGTCCCAGTTACTTGCCGGCACGCATGAACGGTAACATCTATCAACACCTGTTTATAACTTTGTTTATAGAGGTGGGGGGTCGTGGAATCATATTGGATTGAAAGTACTAAGATCATTAAGGAAAAGATAAGCCAGCAGAATTTTGAGACCTGGATCAGGCCAATCAGGGTTTCATCGGTGGAGGAAAACAATATCTTTCTGGCGGTTCCCAATAAATTTTTCAAAGACTGGCTCGTGGAAAACTATCTTTCCGTGATCAGCGACTCCCTGTCGCAGACGATGGGAACCATCGTGAATGTCAATTTCATTGTTGATGAAGATGATATCAAAAAAACGGATGTTTCCACGAAAACATCCAAGAAAGGAGCAAAAAAGATCGCTCCCCAGCGTACGAACCCCTCCCTGAATCACAGTTATACCTTCGAGCGTTTTGTCGTCGGGGCATCGAACCAGTTCGCCCACGCCGCAGCGTTGTCCGTCGCCGAGCAGCCGGCATCCCACTACAATCCGCTCTTCATATACGGCGGCGTCGGTCTGGGGAAAACTCATCTTATCAATGCCATCGGCCTTCATACCTGTTCCGTCTTTCCCGACCGCAATGTTCTCTATATATCTGCGGAGCAGTTCATGAACGAGCTCATCAACTCGATACGTTATGACAAGATGCCGAATTTCAGGGAAAAATTCAGAAAAATAGACTCACTTTTGATAGACGACATCCAGTTCATCGCCGGGAAGGAACGAACGCAGGAAGAATTTTTTCATACCTTCAACGCTCTTCACGATTCAGGAAAACAGATCGTGGTGACGAGTGACAAATTCCCGAAGGACATACCGAATCTCGAAGGACGGTTGCGGTCGCGCTTTGAATGGGGGCTTATCGCCGATATACAACCGCCCGACATAGAAACACGCATGGCGATCATAGAAAAGAAAGCTCATGAAAATAACATACAGATACCGGGAGAAGTAACACACTATATCGCAACAGTTGCTGATTCCAACATTAGGGAACTGGAAGGGATACTGACACGTATCGCGGCATACGCATCACTGACCGGCAAGGAGATAAACATCAATGTGGTCAAGGAGGTCGTCAAAAACATACTGAAGAACATTAAGGAAAAAACGATCACTGTCGACGAGATCATGAAGACCGTGGCCGCTTCATTCAACCTGAAAATAAATGACCTGAAATCTCAGAAAAAGAACAAAAACCTGATACTTCCCCGCCAGATAGCCATGTATCTGTCACGGAAGCTCACACGTCTTTCCTTCCCTGATATCGGCACAAAAATTGGTGGCAGAGACCATTCAACGGTAATATACTCTGCGAATAAAGTACGCTCACTGATGGAGAAGGACCCGTCGATCAAGCGTACCGTCGAGGAAATAGAAGAAAAACTGCAAACCGGTTCCTAACAGGTTCGCCAACAGGTTTTTTCGTAAAAATATTCTTGGGATCGGGAACATAGGAAATGATATACACAGATTCACAGGTCCTACTAGTACGACTATATTTTTTTAAAAAATAATTAAGGAGAGTATTTAGAGATGGAATTTGCCGTAGAAAGGAATGTTTTTTTGGAGGGGATCCAGCGAACGCTGGGGATAGTCGAGAAAAAGACCACCATTCCTATTCTGAGCAATATTCTCATAGAGGCTGGGGGGGATACGATCAGGATAGTGGCGACGGACAGGGAGATCGGCTTGGTGGCCGATTACAACGCGACCGTCGCACAACCGGGGAAGATCACCGTCGGTGCCCGGAAACTCTTTGAAATGATCCGGGAGATAGAGGAGGGAAGCATTCAGTTCAAGACCATGGAGAATAACTGGGTCAATATTACCTCCGGCAAGGTTGCTTACAGAATTCCCGGTATCTCAGCCGACGAATTTCCCGAAGTCCCCCATGAGGATTCGGATCTCTTATTTTCGGTGAAAGCGGATGTTCTCCGGGAAATGATGGTGAAGACGTTTTTTGCCATTTCCACCGATGAAATGCGGCCGAGTCTGAACGGTGTCTATTTCGAGGCACGAACTGGTCAGCTTGAAATGGTGGCGACCGACGGGCATCGGCTTTCCCTCGTGACCATGGATCCCGGTGACGATATTCCACCGGGTAGTGAGATCGATGGCGTCATTATACCTCGTAAAGGGGTGAGCGAGGTAAGAAAACTTATTGAAAACGAAGGCGAAACGGTGAAAATGGCCGTTCATGACGGAAAGTGTGTCTTTCTTTTTGACCATACCCTCCTTCGGGTTAGCTTGATCGAAGGGGGATATCCGGATTACAGAAAGGTTCTGCCGAAGGACCAGGGGACCGAGGTTCTGCTGGACAGGAACAAGTTCATTCATGCCCTGAGAAGAATGAGCGTCATGTCGAACGAGCGGTTCAGCGGCGTCAAGATCGAACTTTCCGGTAATAAGATGCTCCTCAGTTCCACCAATCCCGATGTGGGGGAAGCGAAGGACGAGATAGAGGTAACCTATGACGGAAAGGAAATGGAGGTCGGATACAGTGTCAGATACCTGATCGACGCGATAGAGGTCATGTCGGAAGATAGCGTTTCCTTTGAAATGAGAGGGTCCGAAGGACCGGGCGTGATCCGTCCCGTGGGGAATGAAAGCTACATGTGCATTGTGATGCCCATCAAATTGAGAGAGGAGTGATCAGGCGGAGTTGGAAAAGACGTATAGTGCTGAAAGTATAAAGGTTCTTGGAGGTCTCGAGGCCGTCAGGAAACGCCCGGCCATGTATATTGGCAGTACGGGCAAGGATGGTCTGCATCATCTTGTCTACGAGGTGGTAGATAACAGCATCGATGAAGCATCGGCTGGATACTGTGACACGATCGACGTAAAGATACGACTTGACAATAGTGTTACGATTGTCGACAACGGCCGGGGTATCCCCGTTGACATGCATAAAACGGAAAAGGTGTCGGCCGCGGAAGTGGTCATGACCAAGCTGCACGCGGGAGCGAAATTCAGCAATGAGAGCTACAAAATATCCGGCGGTCTTCACGGTGTGGGCGTTTCCGTGGTGAATGCCCTTTCCAGTTATCTCGAACTGGAAGTACGGCGGGACGGGAACGTATACCGGCAGTCATACCGGAGAGGGATCCCTGAAGCGCCGCTCTCCGAAGTGGGGACGACCAAACGGCGAGGAACAAAAATAACCTTCATGCCGGACCGGGAGATATTTGATGATATCGATTTCAGCTTCGATATTCTCTCGAACCGCCTGCGGGAGCTGGCATTCCTGAATGCCGGCGTCAGGATCGTTTTCAAGGATGAGCGGACCGACCGGAGGAATGAGTTCTACTACAAGGGTGGAATCCTTTCCTTTGTGGAATACATCAACAGGAACAAAAAAACACTTCACAAGAAACCCATTTATATCAGCGGCGACCGTGAAGACTGTTCCGTTGAAATGGCCCTTCAATACAACGACACCTACATCGAGAATATTTTTTCCTACGCGAACAGTATCAATACGACGGAGGGCGGGACCCATCTCATCGGGTTCCGGTCGGCGCTCACCAGGGCCATCAATACCTACGCGATGAACAACAATCTGTTGAAGAACGGCAAGATATCCCTTCGCGGTGAAGATATGAGAGAGGGGCTTGCCTGTGTCATCAGCGTAAAGATACTGCAGCCTCAGTTCGAAGGGCAGACAAAGACGAAACTGGGTAACAGCGAGATAAAAGGTCTTGTGGAGACGATCGTATATGACAAACTCGGCAGTTACTTCGAGGAAAACCCCTCCGTCGCCAGACAGATCGTCGCCAAGACCGTGGAGGCGGCCCGGGCGAGGGACGCGGCCCGACGGGCGAAGGAACTGACCCGGCGGAAATCGGCCCTTGAGGTGACCACCCTTCCGGGAAAGCTTGCCGATTGCCAGGAAAAGGACCCCGCGCGAAGCGAGATATACCTTGTCGAGGGTGATTCAGCGGGTGGTTCGGCGAAGCAGGGACGGGACCGAAGCAACCAGGCGATCCTTCCCCTTCGCGGAAAACTTCTCAATGTCGAGAAGGCCCGTTTCGACAAGATGCTGAACAATAATGAGATCAAGGTCATCATAACGGCGCTGGGGACCGGTATTGGTGATGATGATTTTGATATCAGCAAACTTCGGTATCATAAGGTCATCATCATGACGGACGCGGATGTCGACGGTCTCCATATCCGGACTCTGCTCCTGACCTTTTTCTTCCGCTACATGCGTGAGCTGATAGAGCGGGGATATCTCTTTATCGCGCAGCCGCCCCTTTTCAAGATAACGGAAAACCGCAAGGACCGGTACGTGAAAAGTGAGGAAGGCATGCAGGATTATATCCTGGAAAACGGTGTCAACAAGGTGTATCTGCTCACGGGCGACGGAGGAAGGATCACCGGTCAGCGCCTGCTGACCCTCGTGAAAAAGGGGATCAGGCTTGATACGATCCTGGATAAGTTCGAGAAGAACGGAAAAGACCGGGAAGTAATGCACCTGCTGGCCGGCGACCCCGCCTTCTCGAAGAACGACTTCGGGGACAGGACCGTCCTTGAAAAGATCGGATGGAGAGTGCATAAGGCCATCGGTGACAACAGCGCCCGTTACTGGACCGAGGATGACACGGAACACGGCGGGTACAAATTGTTTTTCAACATAGTCAGGAACGGCCGTGAGCACATGACCTGGATAGACCGGGACATATTCGACCTTCCGAAATTCGCCGAGGCGAAGGGAATTCTTCAGCAACTCGAAGTACTGGGTGAGGCACCCTACCGGATCGTCGAGAATGGCGGCACGGAAAAGGAAGAAAAGGAGTTGATAACTATTCAGGCCCTCCTCGGTCATATCGTGCGGGCGGGAAAACAGGGGATCGCGGTTCAGCGTTACAAAGGTCTCGGCGAAATGAACCCCGAGCAACTCTGGGAAACGACGATGGACCCGGAAAAGCGGACCCTCCTGCAGGTAACAGTGGAAGATGCCGTTGTGGCCGATGCCATATTTACCACCCTCATGGGCGACCAGGTGGAACCGCGAAGAGATTTCATTTTTGAGAACGCGCTCAATGTAACGAACCTCGACATTTAACAGAAGATCGAAACGACACGGCAGACCGTCTGAACCATTCCCGTCATTGAAATTGTTTGATGGCCTCTAAAGAACGCCGTTCGTTGTATATCCGGAGGAAGAAGAATGGACCAACTGTACCAGCGCAATATGCCGGTCACCATTGAAGACGAAATGAAGAGATCCTACATGGAGTACGCCATGAGCGTCATTGTGGGGCGGGCGATCCCCGATGTCCGCGACGGACTGAAGCCCGTTCATCGAAGGGCGCTCTTTGCCATGGCGGATCTGGGAAACCGCTGGAACCGGTCTTACAAGAAATCCGCCAGGATCGTCGGCGATATTATCGGGAAATACCATCCCCACGGCGATGCGGCGGCCTATGATACGATCGTACGGATGGCACAGGATTTTTCCATGCGATACCCGCTGATCGACGGCCAGGGGAACTTCGGTTCCATAGACGGTGACCCGCCGGCGGCGATGCGGTACACCGAGATCCGCATGGCCCGCATAACCGAGGAAATGCTTGCCGATCTCGACAAGGAAACGGTTGATTTCAATCCGAACTACGACGAGTCTCTCATGGAACCGGCGGTTCTGCCTACGAAGATCCCCGAACTGCTGCTGAACGGTTCCTCGGGGATCGCCGTAGGCGTCACCACGAATATTCCGCCCCATAATATCCGGGAGATCGCCGATGGGATCATCGCCCTGATACGGGATCCGCACATGACGGTGGAATCCCTGATGCGGTACGTGCAGGGGCCCGATTTCCCCACGGCGGGGTTCATCAACGGACGGGGAGGGATCGTGAACGCCTACCGGACGGGACGGGGGATCATCCGCATGAGGGCCCGGGCCATCGTCGAGAGGAACGCCCGGAGCGAGCGGGAAAGCATCGTGGTGACGGAACTTCCCTACATGGTGAACAAGGCAAGCCTCATCGAAAAGATCTCTGAACTGGTGAAGGAGAAAAAGATAGACGGCATCGCCGACCTGCGGGACGAATCGGACCGCGACGGCATGCGCATCGTCATCGATCTGAAGCGGGATGAAATGTCCGGTGTCATCCTGAACCAGTTGTACAAGCATACACCGATGGAATCGACGTTCGGGATTATCATGCTCGCCATCGAGAACGGCCAGCCGAAAATTTTCAACCTGAAGGAAATGCTCCAGAGTTTCGTGGACTTCAGAAAACAGGTCATCACGCGGCGGACCATCTTCGAGTTGCGGCGCGCTCAGGAGCGGCTTCACATTCTCGAAGGGTTGATCATAGCCCTCGACAATATTGATGAGATCATCGCCATCATAAAGCAGTCCGAAAACGGTCAGGAAGCGGCACAGCAGATGACCGCCCGGTTCGGTCTTTCAGACGCACAGACGAAAGCGATCCTCGACATGAGACTCCAGCGCTTGACGGGCCTGGAGCGGGACAAGATCCGTGACGAGCACCGGGAAGTGACGGTCCTGGTAGCGGAGCTGGAAGGAATTCTCGCGGACCCGCAGAAGATTCTTGATATCATCGTGGGGGAACAGGAAGAACTGAAGAACCGCTACGGTGACGCGCGCAGAACGGAGATCGTGCAGGACAGCGAAGAAATAGACATCGAAGACATGATCGTCGAGGAGGATATGGTGGTCACCATATCGCATCTCGGCTACATCAAGAGGAACCCCGTCAGCCTGTACCGGAGCCAGCGCCGCGGCGGGCGGGGCAAGGTCGGCATGGGGACCAAGGAGGACGATTTCGTGGAACGGCTCTTCGTGGCCTCCACCCACAGCCACATCCTCTTCTTCACGAACACGGGCCGTGTCCACTGGCTCAAGATATACCAGATACCCCAGGCGGGACGGGCCGCCCGCGGCAAGGCGATCGTCAACCTGATCGGCATCAGCAGCGGCGAGAGGGTAACGGCCGTGCTGCCGGTGACGGAATTCCTGACGGACCGCTTCATCGTTATGGCCACCAAGAAGGGTATTATCAAGAAAACGGATCTGATGGCCTATTCCAATCCGCGAACGGGGGGCATCATCGCCTTGACGCTGGACGAGGGTGACGAGTTGATCGCCGTGAGGCAAACGGATGGAGATCAGGAGATATTCCTCGGGACAAGAAAGGGCAAGGCGATCCGGTTCAGGGAGACCGCGGTGCGTTCGATGGGGCGGACGGCGCGGGGAGTCACCGGGATCAGGATGGGCAAGGATGATTCCGTTATCGGTATGGAGATCATGGGGGAAACAAGCTCGATCCTGACAGTTTCGGAAAACGGATACGGAAAGAGGACCACTCTCGGAGAGTACCGCCTCCAGGCACGGGGAGGAAAGGGGATCATCAATATCAAGACCGTTCCCAAGATAGGTCTTGTTTCCGGAATCAAGCAGGTCCTGGGGAACGAGGATATCATCCTTATCAGTAACGCCGGGAAGATAATCCGGTTCCGCGTCGAAGAGGTTCCCCTGCTGCACAGGAGCACCCAGGGCGTGAAACTGATAGGGCTCGATGAGGGAGAAAAGTTCGTCTCCATCGCCCGGGCCGAGCGGGAAGAACGGGAGGAACGAGAGGGACGGGAAAACGGCGATATACCGTTGGAGGAACTCCTGGAAGGCGAAGAAGAAACACTGCCCGACATGCCGGAGGAATAATGGGTGAGAGTCTTTCGCGCCGTGAAAACGATCCTTTCATTGTTCATCTTCCGGTTTTGATCCGCGGCGCCGGTCGGAACGGGGAGGACCATGACGATGGAACACAGGACCCGGGAAAGGATCCCGTACAGGATATTCGAGCATACGGCGGACCTCGGCGTCGAGATCTATGGCCGGAGTCGGGAGGAGCTGTTTTCGAACGCTGCAGGGGCTATTTGTGATATCGTAACAGAGGGCTGGGACGTCGGGACCGCTCATGAGCGTATTATAGAAGCGGAGGGGACCGACGGAGAAGACCTCCTGGTGAATTTCCTGCGGGAGGTCCTTTATCTCCTGAACGGGAAGGGATTTATCTCCCGGGAATGCAGAGTCGCGTTCACCGGTGATGAAAGGCTTTCGGCCGCACTGCGGGGGGAGCCCCTTGATATGAAAAAGCACCGGCTCACCCGGGAAATAAAGGCGGTCACCTATCATCAGGTCTCGCTGAAGCAGACCGGCGATGGGTGGTCGGCACGGGTGATATTCGATGTCTGACCTGAACATGGAAAAACTGGACGAGTATCGCTGGATCATTCCGCCCGTCGGCGGGATGCGGGTACCCGGACTGATCTATTCCTCGGCGAAGATGATCGGCGGGATCGGAGCCGATGAAAGCCCCCGGCAGGTTGCAAATGTTGCACATCTCCCCGGAATAATTAAATATTCCATGGCAATGCCCGACATGCACTGGGGCTACGGATTTCCCATCGGCGGTGTCGCCGCCTTCGATACCGATGAAGGCGTCGTCTCGCCGGGCGGTGTCGGCTATGACATCAACTGCGGTGTCCGTCTCATGACGACGAAGCTCCGGCACGAGGAGATCGCCCCCGTCATGCCGAAGCTGGTACCGGCGCTCTTTCGTGAGATCCCGACCGGTGTCGGTTCCCGGGGTGCGCTGAAGCTGTCCCTGAAGGAGGAACGCAAGGTCCTGGTCGAAGGGGCCCGCTGGGCGGTCGCCAACGGATACGGGACACCGGAGGACCTGGAAACGACGGAAGACGGCGGCACGATGGCGGGAGCCGACCCGGGGACCCTCAGTGACCGGGCCCTCGATCGGGGTCGTGACCAGGTGGGGACCCTGGGTTCGGGGAATCATTTTCTCGAGATAGAGGTGGTTGAAGAGATCTTCGATGAGGAGGCGGCCCGCGCCTTCGGTCTTGAATTGGACCAGGTCGCCGTTGTCATTCATTCCGGTTCCCGGGGATTGGGATACCAGGTATGCGATGATTTCCTCGCCCGCATGATGAAGCAGGCCGATGGACTGGGTTTTTCACTTCCCGACCGGCAGCTGGCCTGTGCCTATATCCGGTCGTCCATCGGCCGGGAATACCTGTCGGCCATGGCCTGTGCCGCCAACTATGCCTGGGCGAACCGCCAGATGCTCATGCACTGGACACGGCAGACCTTCGAGACGACCCTTCAAAGATCACCACGGGAGATCGGTATGCGGCTCCTCTATGATGTCTGTCACAACATAGCAAAGATGGAAACGATCCCCCTGGAAGGGAAAGAGCGTCGGTTATGCGTCCACCGGAAAGGGGCGACGAGGGCCTTTCCCCCCGGCCATCCGGCCCTCCCGGGACGGTACCGCCCCGTGGGACAGCCCGTGCTTATCCCGGGAGATATGGGTACCGGGTCCTACGTTCTGGCGGGGACGGAAAAGGCCTTTCAGGACACCTTCGGAAGCACCTGCCACGGTGCCGGGCGGGTGATGAGCCGCAGCCGGGCGAAAAAGGAAAGCAGGAACCGGTCCATCGGGAGGGAACTGGCGGACCGGGGCATTCTGGTCATGGCGACGGGCAAGGGGACCCTTCACGAGGAAATTCCCGAAGCATACAAGGACATCGATGATGTCGTCGATGTGGTCCATCGGGCCGGGATATCGAAGAAAGTTGCCAGACTCAAGGCGGTGGGGTGTATCAAGGGATAAGGTCCCTGGGGGGACCCTGCGCTCGCGGGGAGCACATGTAAAGCGACGAAGAAAGCGAAAACACGACGGAGAGGGTATGTGATGGACAAGCAGGAAACATTCGATGTTATCATCATCGGCGGCGGGCCTGCCGGGTTGACCGCGGGTCTTTACGCGGCGCGGGCGAACCAGAAGGTTCTGCTGCTGGAGGGCAGCGTTACGGTCAGCCAGATCACCATCACCGACATGATCGAAAATTATCCGGGCCTGCCCGAGGTAACGGGAGTTGAACTGGTACAGAACTTCAAGAACCAGGCCCTTGCCTTCGGCCTCGACATTCAGACGGAGCATGTTTCGAAGATCGAAGGAGAGACCCGTGACGAACTTCCCGGATGGAAGGTCACCACCGACGCGGGGGTTCATCGATCCCTTTCGGTTATCATGGCCACCGGTGCGTCATGGCGACATATCGGCGTACCCGGGGAGGAGGGGTTCATCGGAAGGGGTGTCTCCTTCTGCGCTACCTGCGACGCGCCCTTCTACCGGAACCGGGCCGTCGCCGTTGTCGGCGGCGGGGACACGGCCGTCCAGGAGGCCCTGTTCCTGACGAAATTCGCGAGCCGTGTCACCATCATCCACCGCAGGAACCGGCTGCGGGCGACGGGCATTCTTCAGGAACGTGCCTTCGCCAACGAGAAGATAGCCTTTGCCTGGGATTCGGTGGTGGAGGAAATCATGGGCGATGCCGCGGGCGTCACGGGCCTGAAGCTACGAAACGTGAACGATAAAAGCCTTCAGGACCTTCAGGTCGACGGCGTGTTCGTCTTCATCGGCCTTGATCCGAACACCGCGCTGGTCAAAGACCTTGTCAAATGCGACGATCGTGGTTATATTATCACCGATTCCGACATGAAGACATCGGTGAGGGGCATTTTTGCATGCGGTGACTGCATTCGGAAGACCTTGAGACAGGTCATAACGGCCTGCGGTGACGGCGCGACGGCGGCTTTCAATGCCGAGTTGCATGTGGATGAATTGAAGGGGCAGGCCTATGATTAGCCTGTTCGATGGAGACCGTACATGCCGATATATGAGTATCGATGCAAGAAATGCAAACATGAATTTGAAGAACTGAGATTTTCCGGTGATCGGGACAGCGATGTGGTCTGTCCCAAGTGCGGAAAAAAGGCCGCTGAACGGATGATGTCCGTCTTCGGCGGCAAGGGAGGGTCCTGCGGTTCCTGTACGTCCTGTTCCCCCTCATCTTCATTTACCTGAGGCTGAGGCATTCCGGCGGTGCGCCGGAAGGATATCCGTAAGATAATGGCCTGGCAAGGGGGACCGTGTTTCCGGGGTGACGCGGCGGTCGGCGCCGCCGGTACGCATATCCGGGGATCAGTCCCTTTTTCATGTGCCCGTGATATCGTGAAAGGTGTGCATGTTGAGTCAAATTTTCCAGTGGTGGCAGACCATTCCCGAACATATCAGCCCCGTCCTTTTTTCCATCGGCACCTTTCAGATCAGGTATTACAGCCTCATGTATCTGGTGACGTTCTACGTGACCTATCGGCTGGTCATGAGAAGCGTGAGGCGCAGCAACCTCCCCTATACGGAGGAAACCATCCAGGAGTATTTTATCTGGGCGATCTTCGGCCTGCTCCTGGGGGCACGGCTGGGATATGTGCTGTTCTATAACGCGTCCTATTTTCTTTCCCACCCGTTCGCCGTTATTCTTCCCTTTGATTTCAACCATGGCCGGGGGTTCGTCTACACGGGCATCAGCGGCATGTCCTACCACGGGGGGCTGGTCGGCGTCGCCGTCGCCACCCTCGCCTTCTGTTACCGGCGGTCCATCAATTTCTGGCGGCTTGCCGATCTCTTTTGTGCTGAGATTCCCCTTGCATATACCTTTGGCCGGCTCGGCAATTTTCTGAACGGAGAGCTCTACGGGCGGATCACGACCATGCCCTGGGGCATGTACTTTCCGGGAGACCTCCACGGCCGGCTTCGTCATCCCTCACAGCTCTACGAGGCCTTCTTCGAAGGGATCTTCATCTATTTCGTGATCCGGAGAATACGGAGAACAGCGGATTTCGACGGTTTCGTCTTTTCCCTCTATCTGATATGTTACGGGACAGTGCGCTTTTTCATAGAATTTTTCAGACAACCCGACGCGCACATCGGCTTTGTGACCGGTTCCTTCACCATGGGGCAGGTGCTCTGCGTATTCATGGTCATCCTGGGAGGGGCCGTCATGGCGGTTCGGAAGGCATCACGCGATCGGGAACCGTGATCAACTCATCGAGAATGAAGAAAGGAGACAATTCATGAAGAGCGTTAAAGGGACACAGACGGAAAAGAATCTTCTGGCCGCCTTTGCCGGGGAATCGCAGGCACGGAACCGCTATACCTTTTTCGCCGAGAAGGCCCGCGAGGAAGGATATGAACAGATAGCGGCGATCTTTGAGGAGACCGCGGACAACGAGCGGGAACATGCCCGGCGGTTCTTCAGTTTTCTTCCCGGCGGCGATGTGGAGATACAGGCCGCCTATCCCGCCGGTGTCGTCGGGACCACGGCGGCGAACCTGAAAGAGGCCGCTGCGGGAGAGCATATGGAGTGGTCAAAACTATACAAAGAAGCGGCCGATCTCGCCGAGAAAGAAGGGTTCAAGGAAGTGGCCTATCTCTTCAGGGCCGTTTCAAGCGTCGAAGTGGAGCACGAGAAACGGTACCTGAAACTGCTGAAGACCCTGACGAGTGGAACCGTGTTCAAGAAGGGAAGGACCGTGACGTGGAAGTGTCGTAATTGCGGGTATATTTACAAGGGACCCTCCGCTCCGAAACGGTGCCCCACCTGTACCTATCCACAGGCGTATTTTGAGCTTCAGGCGAAAAACTATTAAAGGGCCGTCGGCTGATCGCGGGAAGGAGAACGGTGCATGAAGAGAAACCTTATCATTGTCGGTGGAGGCGCCGGCGGGCCGTCCGCGGCCGCTGAAGCCAGGCGGGTGGACCCCTCGCTGGAGATAACCATTCTGGAACGGGGAGAGTTCGTATCCTATGCTGCCTGACCGATGCCCTATTACATCGGCGATGTAATACAGGATAACCGGCGGCTGATCGCCCGGACCCCGGAAAAATTCGAGGAAACGGGTGTGCACGTGCGACTGAAGACCCGGGTCGAGGAAATTGACCTCGCGAAGGGGGCGGTGCGGCTTCATGGCGGCGAACAGGTTCCATACGATGTCCTGGTTGTTGCGACGGGTGCAACCGCCCGCGTGCTTGATATTCCCGGTATCGAGCGGGAAGGTGTTTTTATCCTGAAGCACCTTCGGGACGCCATAGACATAAAGCGCTACCTCGAAGAAAAGCAGTGCCGGAAGGCGTTGATCATAGGGGCGGGGTTCATATCCATGGAGATGGCCGAGGGTTTCGCGAGCCGGGGGGTGAAAACACAGATACTGTATCGGGGCGACCTTCCCGTCGGCCGTTGGGACCCCGAATTTTCGCGGGTCGTGCTGGAAGAACTTGAAGCCAGGGGTGTAATCTTCGAAACGGGCGTTACGCCCGTGGCGGTCGAGGAAGGAAAGGAACACCGGTTACGGGTCCTGTCGAAGGACGACTCCTTTGAGGGAGATATCGTTCTCTGTGCCCTGGGAGTGCGGCCCGACACTACGCTTGCGGCCCATGCCGGTATCGAGATGGGGAAAACAGGGGCCATCGCCGTTGATAATTTCCAGCGGACGAACCGGGAAGAAGTATATTCCGCCGGCGACTGCTGCGAGGTCTATCATCGGATCAGCGGTGAATGGGTCAATATTCCGCTGGGTGATATCGCCAATAAACAGGGGCGTATAGCGGGACGGAACATTGGTGGAAAAGAATCCTCCTTCGCGGGGATCGTCGGCGCCCAATCCTTCAAGGTCTTTGACCTCGAGCTGGGCGCGACGGGGCTTGACGAATCCGCCGCCGCGAAAAGCGGGTTCGACCCCGTCAGCGCCCTGATCTGGAGCGCACCCGTCGCACGGTCATTGAATGTGCGCAAACAGCGACTGGGGATAAAGCTGACGGCCGACAGAGCGTCGGGACGGCTTCTCGGTGCCCAGGCCGTCGGCCAGGCCGGTGCCGTGGGACGTATAAACACGCTTTCGGCGTGTCTCTGGGCCGGAATGACCGTCGACGAGGTCGGCTACATGGACCTTGCCTACTCGCCTCCCTTCGGCGGTGCCTGGGACCCCATCCATATAGCCGCCCAGGCCCTGCTCAAGGACATGTGAGGTCCTGTGCACCTGTGGTCAAAGGTGCGCGTTGATTGAGGCGGAGCGTGCCATGAAACGCTGCCATTTCTGCGGAAGCGAACTGGACATGGAGGGCCGGGTCGGCCGGAGGGACCAGTGTCCCTTCTGCGGCCGCGATCTCCATATCTGTCTGAACTGCCGCTTTTACGATCCCGGTGCGTACAATCAATGCCACGAACCCCAGGCGGAACGGGTGGTGGACAAGGAGCGAAGCAACTTCTGCGACTATTTCTCATTCAGGGAAGCCGGGGCCCCCGACGACCGGAAAGGGCACAAGAACGCCAGGGATACGCTGGAGAAGCTCTTCAAGAAATGAGCGTTCCTGAATTCATCGACGGACATGCCCACCTGGACGCGATATCCTCGCTTGATCCGATACTCGCGGAAGCACGCGTCGCCGGTGTCGAGGCCATCATCGCCGTGGGCATGAACAGGGAGTCAAATGAAAAAACCCTCGCCATCGCGGAACGGCACAAAGGATTTGTCTTTCCCGCTCTCGGATATCACCCCTGGGAGATCAGGGAGCCTGAGATTGCCGGGAACCTGGAATTTCTCGCGTCCAATATGGATCGTGCAGTGGCGATCGGCGAGGTGGGCATCGATTACAAGATCCGGGTGAAAAAGGCCCTCCAGCGTGAGGTGTTCGGCGAGATCATCCGTTTGGCGGTCCGGCACGATAAACCCCTGATCCTCCACTGCCGGTTCTCCCATGAACGGGTGTTCGACATGATCGGTGAAGGCGGGGTCAAGAAGGCCGTCTTTCACTGGTACTCAGGATCCCTCGATCTGCTGCGGCATATCGTGGCGGCGGGGTATCATATATCGGCCACGCCGGCGCTTTGCTACAGTGAAGCTCACCGCCGTGCCATAGAGGCGGCGCCTCTTGAAAGGATACTGCTCGAGACGGACTGTCCCGTCGTCTATGGAGAACGGGAATCACGGCCCCGGGATGTCCTGACGACGGCACGTGAGGTTGCCGGGATCAAAGGACTCCGGATCGAGGAGGTCGCCGCCGTGACGTCCCGCACCACGCGTCAATTCTACGGCGGCCTGGTGTCCGAGGTATGATCCGCCGCTACTCCATCAGCAGCACCTTTGCCCCCCTGATCTTCCGTTCCTTCAGTTCCAGGAGCGCCCGGTTCGCTTCGTCAAGCCCGTATTCCTGTATCTGCGGCTTGAGA
>JAFGTS010000016.1 GCA_016933965.1 Deltaproteobacteria bacterium
ATGAAAAGGTCATTATTGTTCTTTCTGACCATTGCTCTCGCAATAGTTCCCTCCGTTGCGGGCGCGGCACGGGACGCCGCGCAGACGATGGAACTGCCCGTGATGAGTGATGTCAAAGATATGCGACCCAACGGAGAGTACCGTGTCTTCGTGAAAAACGGGGATGAATGGAAACCCGCCGGCAGCATTGCCTGTGACCGGTTCTACCGGGACCGCACCCTGGATATTACATCCTTCCTGCCCGCTGATGGAACGACCGTCGTACGGATCGTTCAAGAGGGAGGCGGCGCGGCCCACATCGACCGGCTGGCCCTTGACGGAAATGCGCCCGACAGGATAACCGGTCTTCAGAACGAAGCGACAATGCTCCGTACATTATCAAAGAAGGACCGGGATGTCGTCGACGCGAGCGGACGGACCATCGAACTCACCTTCGGTGCAAACGGCGGTGAGTTCCTGCTCTCGATGACGGCACGGATAGAGCCGGTCATCATCGGCAAGATACCCTTTCACTTTCCTCTGTCAAACATGTATCGGAACATAACCGCCGGCTCCGATTTTTATACCTATAGGCTTGGTGAGAACACGGCATTGACCCGCGAGCCCTTCCTGCGAGAATTCTGCCGGTCCGGCTCGGGGCATCCCTCCGATCTCACCTGGGGTTGGGTCTGGAACGACAGGGAGAACCTTTACGTCCGCCTCGACGTGACCCCCGACAATACCATGGACGGCGGTGCCGATTACGCCTCGGTTTACGTCGGAACGGGTGACGGCGTTAAAAAGTTCACCGTCTCGGCCGTTGATACGACCTGGGGATATCCCGATTTTGCCCCCACGGAAAAAGGCGCCTATCAGCACAAGGTCTATACCTTCAGGATCCCCCTGGAGGAAATTGACGCCGGTGATGATAAGATCAGGCTCGCCTTTGCCGCCTATGGAACGTTCGCTGTCATGGAACCCGTCCGAAACCCCGATGTGGCGGTCGACTCGATGGGGACGGCACACGTCGTGTTCGCCGGCCCCATCTTGGGTAACTCCACGTCTATCCTGTATTACAATAGATGGGACGGCGTGGATTGGGAGTGGGCCTATGATGAACCCGTTCCAGTGACGGTACCGGACATAACGCAATGGGAGACAACTTACATCAGTGCCGATGACCGTCCCGTTCTTGCCTTTGATTCCCAGGACCGCCTCTTTATCGTCTGGGAGAGGTCATGGCGGAGCGTGACTTTGACCGCTCCGCCGGACGACACGCGCGAGGGGATCATTATGGGCCCGCCCACAGAGGTCTACCTCTGCCGCCTGGAACCGGACCTCTGTGATCCCTGGAACCCCCCGGCATTCAAGACCCTTCCCGAGATGCCGGTATATCCTGCCTTTGAATTCAGCCAGATAACGCCCCGGATCACCATCGACCGGGCGGTCGATCCGAACCGCGTCCATATCGTGTGGCAGGAGAGCGAGGGGGGGTATATTATCATTATATTGACCGCCGATGGAGTTGAAGAACAGCGAGAGCAGTTCAATGGATTCGGGTATGGTGATGTCATATACTGCC
This sequence comes from Deltaproteobacteria bacterium, assembly GCA_016933965.1. Taxonomy (NCBI): domain Bacteria; kingdom Pseudomonadati; phylum Myxococcota; class Myxococcia; species Deltaproteobacteria bacterium. Next base: position 1,562 of record JAFGTS010000016.1, read on the forward strand.
AGGTCGATCCCGAAACGGGCGAGGTACTCAGCCCGAACGACAATGACCTCATCCGTTCCATTCCTGAGCCCACGGGTCTTTGTGACGTGGCCGTTCCCGATCTTGCCATCGGTCCCGACGGAAATGTTCACATAGCCTGGAACCAGATGAGCGACTATCAGCTTATCGCCCCCGGTGGTGATCGGGAGAACGGGTATCCCGTTTTTCAGGTGCACTACGCACTCCTTGACGGGCAGACCGGTGCCGACATCATTGGTGATACCCAGATGACATTAAACTGGCATGACTCCACCAGGCAGTCTGTTTCCGTCGATGACCAGGGGAGGGCCTATATTATCTGGGAAGATTCCGTCGATCTTGAGTACCCTGTCCGGGAAGTCTTTTTCATGCAGATCACCCCGACACTGGAGACGAACCCGGGTGGCTGGTACGCCGATAAGACGATTTCGGATATACCCATTTCACCTGTGGACTACGTGAATTCTTACGGACCGTTCTCGCGGATGGCACCCGACAGCACCATACACGTGAGTTTCAAGGAAGGCCTGGAAAACGGTCTTGAATCTTCCGGTACCCGGTCGATCGGGGGTTCCCCGCTTCCCTTCGAATTAACGACGGACCTTGCCGGTAATCCGACATTGCCGGTACACCTGGGCAATTTCTTCTCGACCTACAACTGGTCGAACATCCACCTGGCCTTTCCGTGTCTGAGCCCCTTCTTCGTTTGGAATGACGTGTATAATATCACCGGTCCCGTCATCAATACCTCCTGGGAGCCGGTGGATGATGATGAGGACGGGGTGGAAGACGCCTGTGACAACTGTCCGGAAGTGAACAATCCGGACCAGGCCGATGCGGACCAGGACGGTTTTGGTGATATCTGTGACAATTGCCCCGATGTGCCGAATTCCGGTCAGGAAGATGGCGATGACGACGGCGTCGGCGATGTCTGTGATAACTGTCCGGGAACGTATAACGACGAACAGGAGGATGCCGATCAGGATGGATTGGGCGATGTCTGTGACAACTGCCCGGAAGTGAACAATCCGGACCAAGTTGATGCGGACCAGGACGGTGTCGGTGATGTCTGCGACAACTGTCCCAGTGTGTTCAATCCCGATCAGAACAAACCGGAGGGTGATGTGGACGGCGATTGTGATATTGATTTTGACGATGTGTACTATATTCTTTCCCATGTCGGTCAGGGTGCCGACGCCTGTCCGGCCTGCGATATTGATGGTGACGGGGTGATCAGTTTGAACGATGCCCGGCTGCTGGTGCAGAAGTATCCCATACTCGCCCGCGATCGAAGACTGCGGAGAATGCTCCGATAACAGCCTGTGATCAGGAGTTATATGGAGGGGTGCCGGTTCTTTCCGGCACCCCTTTTTTTGTCTTATGAGCTCAGTCATGGGTAAGGATTCATGCCCACCGGACGGCTGACCTGTTGCGTACAAGGGTTCGACAGGGATATCTCGTATTCCTTAAATGCCTTATTGTGGTGTATTAGTATTTATAAATAACAATTAATTACTATTAATAACGATTATTCCTTGACAATTCTGCTCATTTTATTAGACTTAGCCAACTTTCACGGAACACGACATTAAATCATTTTCGCGGATGAAAAGTGTATGTTGCCGAAACTGCAACGAGTAACTCTCCTTGTTTTCTTTCTGACCCTTTTCCTGATCGTTCTCGTCCTTCCCCGGGATGTCCGGGGTGAACGGATATTCTTTGCGGGGTACAAAGGCGGATTTTATCTTAAATCCGAGGAAGAGGGGGGCATGGAACTCCGGTTCGGCGGTGCCTTTGATGCCGATTACCAGTACGTTGCTGAACGGGAGCGTGCTGACAGCGGTTTCGATATCAGGCGGGCCCGCCTCATCTTCAAGGGTCAGTTGACGCAGTGGTTTCGGTTTGCCATGGAATACGAGTTCCAGGGAAATGAAACCAGCAATCTTGTCGATGCTTACGGCGATTTTCTCTTCGGCGGCGTTCACGGCCTTCGCATGGGGCAGTTCAAGGAACCTTTCAGCCTCGACTGGCAGACGCCGAATAAAGCCGTTTATTTCGCGGAGCGCTCCATGGGGTATTACCTGACACCGAAACAGGATATCGGGGTCATGCTCCACGGCTCGTTTTTCCAGGGAAACCTGAACTACGCCCTCGGCCTGTTCAACGGTGACGGTGACGACGGGTCGGTGAGAGGGAGCATTCACGATGAACCGGAGATGGCCGCCCGTGTCGTCTATAAGCCGTTCCACGCGAGTTCGATAGAACCCCTTAAGAATCTGCAGGTGGGCGGTTCGGCTACCTATGCGACCATCGACCTGGCGAACGTGGAACTGAAAATAAAGAGTTCGGGAATGGCGGGGACGAGCCGGAACATTTACGTCCTCGGCCATGATACGAAATTCGGCGTTCTTCAGGATGTGGACGGCCGTATCCGGTGGGGTGCCGAGGTTGCCTGGACCTGGGATTCCTGGGAAGCGCAGGCAGAATACATCGGCTTCAAATACCGGGGACTGCGTGCCGTGACGGGACCGTCCCGGGACGCGACATTCCGGACCTGGTACGTGAGTGCTCTGTATTTCATTACCGGCGAGAAACCCGCCCTGGTGGACGGTGTCCTGAAGCCCGTATACCCGGATCGGTTCTTCAATCCCGAGGAAGGTACCTACGGAGCGCTGTGCCTTGCCCTTCGATATGACCATTTTTCCGGTGACCGTGACTGGATAAAAAAAAGCAGCTTTGTCTCTGTCGGTGAAGCCGACGCGGTCAGTGTAGCCCTGAACTGGATCCTCTTTCCCATGCACCGCCTGATCCTTGATTACTCCCGGACTGATTTTTCGGATCCCATCAAGGTCAGAGTGAATCCCAGCGGAAGTATCGATTATGTGGACTGCGAAAACGTGGTTACCTTCCGGTACAGCATGGAGTTTTAATGCCTTCAGAGCTTTGATGAATATTTGGAAAAGGGAGGAAAATCAACAATGAAAAAGGTAATTGCAATGTGTGCGATGGTAGCGCTGATCCTGGCGTTTTCTGCTGTGTGTGTGTTCTCTGCCTACCACCACGAAGGCGAAAGCGACTCGCAGCATTTTCTGAGTACCTATCCGAACAAGGCGGGGACGAAACTGGACCAGTGCACACTTTGTCACAGTGGCGGCTCTTACGAGGGGAGCAAGGGGACCGTTACCCTCGGCAGTTGTCAGTGGTGTCATTATTCCTACGGCTATGACGGATTAGCCGGGGGGTCTATCGCTGATACACTGAATCCATATGGAATGGCTTACTTCTTGAATGGGCAGGATACCGATGCCATTGCTGCTATTGAGAACGCCGATTCCGATGAAGACGGCTACACGAACATCACGGAAATCAATGCCAACCGGTACCCTGGTGACGCGACCGATGATCCCTCGAAAATTACGGCGCCTTTCCGGGTCTATACCCGGGCGCAGCTCGAGGCCATGTCGCAGCACACCCAGTTCCTGCTGATGAACACGAGCCGGTCAGGTGATTTCTATGCGGAATATACCGGTGTTCCCATGAAAGACCTGCTGGATGACGCGGGTATTCTTGACTCCGCCACGGGCATACTGGTCTATGCTCCCGACGGATGGTCGCAGTATCACCCCCTGGAATATGATGAAGACATTGAAATGTATCACGTGTACGGGAATATGCCGGATCAGGACTACCAATATCCCCCGTCCAACTATTTTTATGCTATTGAAGCGGACCAGGACGTCAACGTTGATTACGGGTGGTGTGATTACAGCGCCCCTTCATGTGCAGGAAGGAACCATGGTGACCTTATATACGCGGAGAATGGTCTGAAGGCTATTCTGGCCCTCAAGCGGGAGGGAGAAGATATGGACCCGGGTTCTCTGAATGATGAAAACAAGCTCGACGGCGAAGGGCCCTTCCGGGTGGTCGTACCCCAGAAAAATCCCAATGCTCCCGATCAGTCGAGTAAATCGAACCAGCAGGATGTTCTCTGGCCTTACGTGTATGAATGGGACCACAATGCCGGAGCCTGTACTAAATCGGTGACCATTATCAAAGTGGAACCTCTTCCGGAAGGGACGACGGATATCAATATCCTTGAAGCCGGCTGGAGTTATGTTGATGAGGAAAAAATAGTTATTTACGGTGCCATCGAAGGTGATTCAAACGGGAATGGTCTGGTTGACAGTGAAGAAGGAACCGATACGACCGCAGACCATGACGGCGACGGCATACTTGATTATCAGGACACCGACACGGCGAAACCCCAGAGCCCGGGCGGTGAGGGACAGATGATCCTTCACACGACGCTGGGGGATTTTTCGGACGTCGATGTGCTCGATGATGACGATGTAAGTGTGTCGCAGACGGGAAAACCGGCGGGGATCCTGTTCCCCTATGGCGTTATTGATTTCATGGTGACGGGCCTGGAGAAAGATGCAACGGTTACCGTGACGATCGTATTTCCCGATGCGGTTCCTGAGACGGCTGTACTGTACAAAGTGACCGACGATGGATGGAACATGATAGACTTCGGAAGCAACGACGGCGATGAGATAATCACGGTCACGCTCACAGACGGCGATCCGCTGACGGATGCCGACGATACACCCGGGACGATCACGGACCCCTGCGCTCTCGGCCTGGCGGAGGGAGGCGGCGGCTCATCGGATGACGGTGGAGGAAACTGTTTCATCGAAACGTTGAGCGGCGGGTTCTGAAATACCTCTTTTGACTGTTCATCACGTGCGTTTCCTTAAAGCTGACGGGAAACAGCGAGCGAGCATACCGGGATCATGGGGAGGGAAAAGGCAGGGTCCGTGGGGCCCTGCCTTTTTTAAAGGTGACGGTCAGGTGAAAAAGAGCGTGATCAAAACGCTGGTACCGGCACTGGTGATCCTCGCCCTTGTCTGTCTTGCGCCTCGGCCCTCAATGGCGACGGAGAAACGACTGTTCCTTGCCACCACCACCAGCACTGATAACACGGGTCTTCTTGACTACCTGGAATCCATTCTGCTGAGGGATACGGGGATACACCTCCTCTGGGTTTCCGTTGGGACGGGCAAAGCGCTGGAACTTGGCAGGAACTGTGATGTCGACGTGCTCCTTGTCCATGACCCGGAAGCGGAAGAAACGTTTATCGCGCAGGGATACGGGATCAACCGCCGGCGGGTCATGTACAATGATTTTGTTCTCATCGGTCCCGTCGAAGACCCGGCCCGCGTTGCGGGTAAACCGATAGAAGATGCACTGGAGTTGCTTGCTTCCCGGGGTGCGGCCTTCGCAAGCAGGGGTGACAATTCGGGGACCCACATGAAAGAGCTCTTCCTGTGGCGGCACGCGGGGCTTCCCGTTCCGGAGATGCAATCATGGTATATCCAGGCGGGACAGGGGATGCTCGCCACCATACAGGTGGCCCAGGAGCGGGACGCCTATACCCTGACCGACCGGGGGACCTTCATCAAGTATGAGGACAACTGGAACGGCGACCCGCCGCTGGTGATCCTGGTGCAGGGCGGGGATATCCTGGTCAACCAGTACAGTGTGATCACCATCAATCCCGAACGATGTGAAACCGCTCAGTATGAACTGGCCGAACAGTTCTCGCACTGGATCGTTTCTCCTTCGGTTCAAAGCGCCATTGGTGAATACCGGCTGCGGGAAAAGGGGCTTTTCATTCCCAACGCAGGTTCTGATGAGAACAAGCAGCCCTGACCGCTGAACACCGGCCTTACCGTTTCTCCCGATTTACAAGGATATGTCACGACGGACATCCTCACTCCGGTAATGGATATTTATCTTTGATTATTAATTCCCGATATGTATAATGTGCGGCGCTGTCCGGACTAATTACGAGGAGGAATTATACTATGGCAATGGTCGAATATGCCCTTGACGGGAAAATAGCCGTTGTGACCATGAACAATGGCGAAAATAGACTGAATACCCCGTTTCTGACGGAGTATCTCCGGGTACTCGATGAGATCGAACATGACACTGACGCGAACGTCCTGGTCGTCAGATCGGCCCATGAAAAGATCTTCAGTAACGGTATCGATCTCGAGTGGCTGGTGCCCTTTATCAACAGCAACGACATGAAGACCTCCAAGGAGTTCATTTACAAGCTGATGGAACTCTACCGGCGGATCCTCATGTTCCCCATGCCGACGATCGCGGCCATAACGGGGCATGCATTCGCCGGCGGTGCCATCATGGTCTGCTATTTCGACTACCGCTTCATGCGGTCCGATAGGGGTTTCCTGTGCTTCCCGGAGGTTGACCTCGGCATCCCCTTCATTCCCGGCATGATTGCCGCCATGAAGAACGCCATCCCTCCTTACAAACTGCGGGAAATGGTCTATGAAGGTAAACGGCTTCCCGGCGAAGAGTGCGTAAAGCACAACATCGTTCAGAAAGCCTGCCCCCTTGAGAACCTGATGGATGAGGTCATGGCCTTTGCCCGGACACTGGACAAACGGCGCGTGGTCATCGAGGAGATCAAGAAGGAGATGAACAAAGGCATTCTCCACGCCCTCGACGTTGAAGACCCGCCGGTCATCGAGTCGGGACGGTTCTATGTCTGATGCAATGATCTGATAGGGAACATACATGAAGCTTTCCGGTGCCGTACCCGGGAAGCTTCTTGTTTTTTCCGAGGAGAGCATGAAATGAAACCCAGCAATGGATGCGCCGTCGTAGGTGTCGGGTATACATCCCAGGGCCGTGTTCCCGGCAGAACGATGCTCAGCTTTCACGTCGAAGCCGCCGCGCAGGCAATTGCCGATGCGGGTCTCACCGGAAAAGACATTGACGGCCTGATCTGTTACCGTCATTTCCCCGCGGCGACGGGCGAACCCGACGTGACGCCCTATCTGGTCGCGGAGCATCTCGGCATTTCTCCCACCTATCTGAGCCAGGAGGCAAACTGTGCGCGGAGCCACCTGCTGCATGCCATCGCTGCTCTTGAAGCGGGAGAGTGCAACTATGTGGTCATTTCCTACGGGCATAATGCCCTCTCCAGTGACAGCATATTGAAACTGCTCTACCAGAAAGGTTCGGAAGAAATGGTGTTCGGTCATTTCGGCGCCACGGCCGATTATGCCCTTGCCGCGCGGAGGGCCATGCACCTCTTCGGCACCGGTCCCGAGACATGGAAGCACATTGCCGTGGGACAGCGCAAATGGGCGAACCTGAATCCCCGGGCAATGCACCATGGCAGGCCGATGACATTCGATGATTATTTCAATTCACGGTTGGTGGTCGAGCCTTTTCGCCTCTTTGACAACTGCCTCATAACCGATGGCGGCCGTGCCTGCGTCGTCACGACGGTCGAGCGGGCCCGTGATCTGCCGCACCGTCCCGTTCGGATCATGGGGTTCGGTCACCACCATCCGTCGTCCGGCGTCCAGCGTGCGAGGCACCTCGCGGGGCCGACGGGCGCGAAACGTGCGGGGGAACGGGCCCTTCGCATGGCGGGTGTTGCCCTCTCTGATATCGATGCCTGTGAAATATATGATTGTTTTACCTACACCGTGGAGATCACCCTCCAGGACCTCGGGTTCTTCGGTCCCGGCGAGGGTGCGGACTGGTTTGCCGGGGGGCGGATCGAGCCGGGTGGCGCCATGCCGGTCAACACCTCGGGCGGCCTGCTTTCGGAATCATACCAGATGGGGTTGACGCCGGTCACGGAAGCCGTCATGCAGCTCATGGGCCGCTGCGGCGACCGTCAGATGGGACCGGCGACGCGCACGAAGGAGCCGGAGGTGATTCTCTGCACCGACAACGGCGGCACGCTCCAGAGCTGCGCGTGTTACGTCTTCGGGAGGGAGTGAGGCATGGATAACGTAAAGCCCCTGCCCTTGATAAACGGGGATAACGAGCAGTTCTGGAAGGGATGCGCGCGCCATGAATTACGCTTTCAGAAATGCAGGCGGTGCGGGTTCGTCCGGTGGCCGCCGTCCTTTCTCTGTCCCGAATGCCATTATACCGACGCGGAAATGATCCGGGCGAGCGGCCGGGGGAGGGTATATTCCTTCGTGGTCTATCACATGGCCTATCACCAGGGGTTCACGGATGACCTTCCCTACGTTGTCGCCCTGGTTGAACTTGCGGAAGGACCCCGGTTCCTCAGCAATATCGTGGGCTGCGAGCCCGATGACGTGGCCTGTGACATGCCCGTTGAGGTCGTCTGGGACGACATCGGCGAATGGAGCCTTCCGAAATTCCGGCTGCTTCCGTGATCTGAAAGATATGCCGGTATGCACCGACGGGGTGATCCCCAGGATCGTTCCCGGATCCGCGTCACCTCCCCACTTTGTCATTCCGGAATCCGCGTCAGCGGATATCCGGAATCCATGCTCCTCATCGTGCTCACTTCAATAACAATTCATTCTTTTGTGAATGTGTCGACACCGGCAGCCTATGAATACTTCGGCGGCCGGCGGTCGAACCAGGGCCGTGCCTTTTCAAGCTGCGCCGCGACGCGAAAGAGTGTCGCCTCGTCACCGAACCGTCCGATGAACTGCACTCCCACGGGAAGCCCCTCGGCGGTCCAGTGGAGCGGAATCGACATGGCCGGTTGCCCCGTAAAGTTCGCCAACTGTGTGAAAGGTGTTTTCGAGAGACTGTCAATGGCCATCTTGTCCGTTAATCCCGACAATTGCACCAGCCTGCCGAGACCGAGGGTGTTGATAACCCTCATGGCGACACGCTCCGCAGGTTTCGGTTGAAGCTCGCCGATCATTACCGGGGGGAAGGCGACGGTGGGAGTCACGTAGACGTCATAGGTCTCATGAAACCGGCCCATGATGCGGGATGCCGTCCCCCATTTTCTTATTGCCGTGACAAAGTGTTCCGCGGTGAACGTCCGGCCCAGCAAGCCCAGCGTCCAGGTCAGCATCTCCACGTCTTCCTGCCGGACCTTTCTTCCCAGGATCGGTGTCAGCGCTTCGATATCGGCCGCCACCTCGCCGAAATACATGGTCATGTAACTTTTAGCCAGTTCAATACCATCCAGGTCAGGCTGTGCTTCTTCAACACGGTGCCCCAGTTCTTCCAGAAGATGTGCCGTATCTTCCACGGCCCGCCGGCATTCGGGATGGACCTCCGTGCCGAGGGGTGACGCAACGGTGAAGGCGATGGTGAGAACACCCGGATCCGTCTCGATCTCTTCTTTGTAAGGTCTTTCCGGCGGGGCGATGATGTAGGGTGCTCCCACGTCCGGACTGCAGACGGCATCGAGCATGGCGGCGCTGTCCCTGACGGAGCGGCTGATGACATGCTCCACCGCCGCACCCTGCCACAGTTCCCCGTGCTCGGGACCGGTCGGTGTTCTGCCGCGGGTCGGTTTCAGGCCGAACAGTCCGCAGTGAGATGAGGGGATGCGTATGGAACCGCCGCCGTCGCCGCCTGAGGCCAGTGGGACCATCCCGGCCGCCACGGCTGCCGCCGCGCCGCCGCTTGAACCGCCCGGGGTGCGGTCCCGGTTCCAGGGATTGCGGGTCGGCCCGTGGAGTTCCGGTTCAGTGATGCCCAGGAGCCCTAATTCAGGGCAGTTCGTTTTTCCCAGGATCACCGTGCCCGCCTTCTTGAAACGTTTGACCAGTTCGCTGTCAAAATCGGGAATATAGTTTTTGCAGGCCTTGCTTCCACTGGTGAGCGGCACGCCGGCATAGGCCTGCAGGAGGTCTTTCAGGAGAAAGGGAACGCCTGCAAAGGGGCCGTCCGGAAGACCCCTGCTGACGGCCTCGCGTCCCCGGTCATACATGGGCGTGATGACGGCATTGAGTTGCGGGTTGATAGCTTCTATCCTGCCTATCGCCGCTTCGCAGACCTCGGACGGTGACATCTCCTTTTTTCTGATAAGCCCGGCGAGACCGAGCCCGTCATAGCGGTCGTATTCCTTGAATGCTCCCATGATAGTCTCCCTTCACATGAAACGGGTCGTTCCGTTTCTGTCAATGGTGTGGAGATCATGAGGACTCTCCGCCGATGTGTCCCGAGTCCCGATTATAGAGAATTGCGCGGGTAAATCAATATATGTATGACCGATCATGAAATTACCGGCGATGATGCCCTGTCGAAGGGATTGGTGCGCATTGCCAGCGAGAAGAGATAGGGATAGTTGTCTTTCAGATATTTCATGTAATCGAACCACTGGAACACGATGTGCCGGTATACCCGTTTCAGGTCGCCGGCCAGATGAAGACGGTCGTTGCGGGGAAGTTCCGCGATGTCGCGGCGGTATGACAATTCCTCCGTTGCGTGAAAAACGGCCCGGAGCAGTTCCGTAAAAGATTCATCTTCGAGCAGAACCGGGTTCTCCAGAAGGCGGACCATGAATTCCCGTTTTGCCGCGAGGAAATCCCGGAGGTTTTCCATATCGACCTGCTCAATATCCAAGGCGTAGGAGTAATCCCCCAGCCTGCCCCTGACCCGCTGGAAATCTCCCGGATTCCATTGCGTGGTGACGATGAGATCAGCCCGGATCTTTTCCAGATCGGGATCGGATCTCGCGAAGATCGCAAGCAGGGCCATTCCCACCTCGCTGAAGAAGGCGCCGATGACCATGTTGATCTTCTGATGCCGCACCCGGGCCTCACGCCTGTTGAGGAACACCTCGGTCGATTCGGCGATGATCCCCAGAAAGGTCCCCACACCCATGATGATCAGGAACACGGCCAGTGCCTTGCCCCCGGCGGTGGCCGGATGGATATCGCCGTAGCCGACCGTGGAGACGGTCACAATGCTGAAATAGAGGGCATCGGAGAAAGAGGTGTTCTCAAAGGTCATGAATCCCAAGGTTCCCAGGACCATGACGATGATGAAAATAACGAGAAAGATGCGAAGACGGATCTGTGCCCTGTTCATGGGTATGCTCCTCTTCCTGATCGTGAAAAAAGCAACACTTGATAATGGACCATTATCTGTATCCTTATTTTATTGTAAGGGAATCTTTACGAAATGATCATACTGTCCATCATTTAAGAATCCCTATCGTCACTCTTGGTTGCCTCGGAAGCCAAGCTCCCTTTCCTTTTTCATTCCGGAATTTGAGGCTCCTCCTTTGTCATTCCAGAATCATCGTCTGCCCCCCTGTCATTCCGAAATCTGCGATCCCCCCTCATTGTCATTTCGGAATCCGCGTTACCCTTACAATTTGTCATTCCGGAATCCGCGTCAGCGGATATCCGGAATCCATATGCACATAAAACTAAAGGCACACCCGATATTCTTCTTTTCCAATGTATATCACCCGGCTGAAAAAAGTTCATTATCATAGAAGATCATAATACAGGTCCCCCCATGCCGGATTTTCCTTTTCAATAAGACTTACTTTCCACGCACGCCTCCATTTTTTCAACTGTTTTTCCCTGGTAATAGCAGCTGTTACGTCTTCATGGATTTCATAATAAACAAGTACATTAACATTGTATTTCGCCGTGAAACCATCCACCAAACAATTTTTATGTTCATACACCCGTTTGATGATATCGGATGTAACTCCAATATATAGAGTTCCATTCCTTTTGCTTGCAAGGATATATACGTAGTATTGCTTCATGTTTCAGGTTCTATTGTGGATTCCCGCCTGCGCGGGAATGACAGTGATTTTGTATTTTGGAGGTGTGATTTTGATCTTACCAGAATGAAGATCGTTTCGTCATTCCCAAATTGACAGTTGCCCCCATGTCGTTATAAACTCCATATTATAAAACTTCTTTTCATTCCGGAATCCGCGTTACCCTTACAATTTGTCATTCCGAAATCCGTATCACCCCCTCCTTTTTCATTCCGGAATCCGCGATCCCCCCTCGTTTGTCATTCCGGAATCCGCGATAGCGGATATCCGGAATCCATAGGTTTTCCCCCCATTTTCTTAATGAGGAATGCGCGATAAAAAAATCCCCCCTCTCCGGCAAGAGGGGGGATGGGTGATGGTTATGGATTGGTGGTATCGGTGGTTACTGTTTTTTCATTTCCGTCCAGGCGTCCCAGTAGAGGCGGCCGATGGAGAGCAGGGTACCCAGCATGAAGAGCC
>JAFGTS010000017.1 GCA_016933965.1 Deltaproteobacteria bacterium
CAAGAACTACTCATTTTTATATTCTGGTGGCGAACGACGGCTATCTCCCTATTATGATCTTGTCTCCACTCTTGCTTGGCCTGACCTCTCCAAGAATCTCGCGATGAAAATTGGTGGCTGCGAATCAGTCAACGCATTCACGATTGGAGACTGGAAGAAGATGGCAAAAAAGGCTGGTCTTGGTTGGCCGATGATACGAGAACGAATGTCAGAGAGCTGCCATAGTGTTTTGAACAAGCTTGATGAGGTCCAGACACAGACCAGAGAATACAGCGATTCCATGGTCACACAACTTCATCAAACCATAGAAGGTCGCGCGGTCAGAATGCTTGAAGCGCTTTCCAGGCAAGATCACTAGCCGAACCAAAGGGTTCAGGTGACAAAAAATAGCTACGCCATTTCTTGCGCCTGATCCGCGAAGTTATGGCTACAAAACAAGAAGGATACGAGAGTGGATGAATTCCAATTACTTATAGACCTCCATAAAAGTGCAAGTCGTCAGGGCCCGGGAGGCGATGAAGAAACAAAGAGAGCAATTGATCTTGCTTGTATAGACAGAAATGCGCCATTGAAAATTGCCGACATAGGCTGTGGCACAGGCGCTTCGACGTTGATTTTAGCGCGTTTGCTCAATGCCAGAATTACATCTGTAGACTTCCTTCAAGACTTTCTGGATGTCCTGGAAACTAGAGCCAGGAGTGAGGGTATTGCAGAAAAGATCACTCCTCTTTGTGCTTCAATGGACAAACTACCGTTTGAGGAAGGGGAGTTTGATGTTATCTGGTCTGAGGGTGCGATTTACAATATCGGCTTTAAAAAAGGCGTAACAGACTGGAGGCGCTATCTGAAAGTTGGCGGTCTACTGGTGGTTTCGGAGATTACCTGGATAACAAGCTCCCGTCCGTCTGAACTTCAAGAATATTGGGATGGCGAATACCCCGAAATTGATGTGGCCTCTTCAAAGATGGGCGTACTGGAGAAGAACGGTTATTCTCCGATCGGCTATTTTGTTTTACCGGAGCATTGTTGGCTGGATAATTATTATCGGCCTATGCAGGATAGCTTTAAGGATTTCCTCAGCCGGAACGGCAACAGTGAAGAAGCACGAGCAATAGTTGAAGTGGAAAATCGAGAAATTGAACTGTATGAGAAATATAAAGCTCATTACAGTTACGGTGTATATATCGCAAGAAAGTAGGATCAGAGAAAACCATAACAACCGCATCACCTCGGAATGGCAATTCCGCTGCGCTCCATTGCCAGCCGGCTAAGAGAGGCGGGGGTTTTTACTTTGGTTCTCTGATAATAATTACAGCCCGTTATCACCTTCTGCATAACGTGTGTGATTAAATACAATGTGGAACGTAACCATTTTCAGTCAGCCGGATCTCTAAAAAGGTGCCTGCCCATGCCGGTCGTATCGGTATCTTGCGGGCATGTGATCGAGGGAGGTGTATCATGGTCAAGACGTTTCAGGACATTCCCGGTGTTGAATGGGTGGAGGGTACCGGTAATTTCATCACGATCGATGAAGAGAAGTGCACCGGTTGCGGAAACTGTCTCAAGGTCTGTCTCGCGGGATGCTATGAGATAGTGAATAAAAAGGCCCGGATCAGGAGTACAGAAAAATGCATGGAATGTGGAGCCTGCTGGTATGTTTGTGAGGACGGGGCGATCGATTTTTCATGGCCTGCGGGCGGCACAGGTTTCAGAACGAACTGGGGGTGATCACATGGCTGAACAATACGATGTCATTGTCGTGGGAGCAGGGTTCGGTGGTCCGGTGGCGGCAAAGAGATGTGCAGACTCGGGGTTGCACACCATCATGCTTGAGAGGTCCCGGATACCCGGTGAAAAGGTCGTATCAGGGCTCGTGATACCGATCTATGGATTTCTCTTCGGTCCGGAATTTATACGTGAAGGAAATCCGCCTCTCGAAAGACCGATCCGTTCCGTGATGAACCGGTTCGTAAAGAACGGTGAGATATATGATTACGATCATTCGCTCAGGCTTCCAGCGCCTATCGCTGTCGGTTATTCGACCTACTGTAAACCTTTCTGTACCTGGCTCGCGGACCGGGCCGTGGATTCCGGCGTCGAGTTGAGGACTGCCACAACGGTGGTCGATGTAATAAAGGAGAATGGCTCCGTCAGGGGTGTCATTACGGATAAGGGGGAAGAGCTGAGATCGAAGATCGTCATCGATGCCGGGGGCACGCAGAACAACCTGTCAATCAAGGCCGGGATCAGGAAAAAATTCGTTCCCGAAGCGATCGAGCTTTATATGATTTGGGATTTCGAGATGGCGAAAGAGGATGTGGACCGTGTCTTCGGGAACAGCATGGAGTTCTTTCATGTCATGCCGGAGGAACGGATCGGTGCCCCGCTCGGTTACGGATCGGCACTCTATTTCTTTACTTACAGGAACAGCATCCATCCCGGAATGGGGCAGTTTCTGGTGACGGAGGGAAAAATTCCGAACGTAGCCAAACTTCTCCGGGAATATTTCGACAATTTTACAACAAAGGTGCGGCGATGGAGGGAAGATATCGCTCCGAAGGTAACATTACGGGCGGTCACCTGGGATGTGTGTCCCATCTATGCGGGTTTGATCCGCGAGATGCGTGAAATGCCGTACTTCGGCGACGGCATGCTCATCATAGGTGACGCGGCCGGATTTGAAAGCGCCGCCTTCGGTGACGGGGTACCCTCTGCCTGGTTCTCAGCGGACATCGCGGCCGGCGTCGCCCTTGAAGCGATAAAGGCGGGAGATACGTCAAGATCGTTCCTGAAACGATATGAGGACAGGGTCAAGGCCGATCCCTTTATCATGCATACGATCACCGATACGCGCAGGTGGGATATGCGGGAGGTGTTGAAGAGCAAAAGCGAAAGTGAACTGAAAAGAAGGATCCGGGACCACTGGGGAATCGGCGCCTTCAAGTATAAATACCTGGGCGGACCCTGTCTGAAGGCCACCGGCAGGTCGATCAAGAACGACGCGGGAATTGTCGCCGAATGGCTGGAGATGTTCCGGCGCTATTATCGCAACTGGGAAGAAGATCGTTTTGACCGCCTATCGACTGATTGACCTGTAAATTTGTGTATCTTGGCAACACCGATATTCGATAGCTGAAAATAAAGAGGGTCGAGTCCGCTTTTGACGTGTGTCGTTCATTGCCGATCATTATCGGCGACGAACAATTCAGATCCACGTCACCCTATTACGGGATCGGCCTTATCGGCCCTGAGCTTTTTCTTGATCG
Source organism: Deltaproteobacteria bacterium (assembly GCA_016933965.1). Taxonomy (NCBI): domain Bacteria; kingdom Pseudomonadati; phylum Myxococcota; class Myxococcia; species Deltaproteobacteria bacterium. Next base: position 3,267 of record JAFGTS010000017.1, read on the forward strand.
CCGCGATGAATGCGGGAGTGGTGCCGCAGCACCCGCCGATGAAATTCGCGCCCGCTTCGGCAAGTTCGGGGACGAAAGCGGCGAATTCTTCGGGTGTCGTGCGGTAGACCGCTTCACCGCCGATGATTTCCGGTATGCCGGCATTTGCTTTCATCCACAGCGGGAGGTCGGTGACGGCCCGCATCCGGCGGCAGATCGGGGCAAAACCTTCGATACCCTTCCCGCAATTGGAGCCGATGACGTCCACACCGGCCGCCGATAATTTTTCCACGACCTCTTCGGGTGTGTCTCCCATCATCGTGCGGTCCTTGTTCTTCCCCGCGTCGAACACCATGTTGGCAACCACGGGCAGGCCCGTTCTCTTCGCGGCCGCCGTTGCCGCGAGGGTTTCTGTGAGATCGATCATCGTTTCGATGACGAGAGCGTCGGCGCCCGCCGCCGCGAGGGCTTCCGCCTGCTCGGCGAACGCGTTCTCCAGTTCACCGGCGGTGACCTGCTTCATGAGGACCATCTTGCCGCTGGGTCCGATGGATGCGAAAACGAAGGCCCGGTCACCCGCCGCCTGCCTGGAGATCGTAACTCCGGTGGTGTTTATCTCCCGGACCTTGTCCGCGAGTCCGTGTTTTTCGAGAATGAAGCGGTTGCCGCCGAAGGTGTTGGTCAGAACCACACGGCTGCCCGCCGCCACATACTGTGCCGGGACCTCGGCGACCCGGTCCGGGTGCTCCAGGTTCCATGATTCCGGGCAGGACCCCCGGGGCAGGCCTCTCCTGAACAGTTCGGTCCCCCAGGCGCCGTCCGTTACGACCGGCCCTTCCTCCAGCAGTTTTTTGATAAGGTCCTTCATTTCAGTCTCTCCGTGCCGGTTTCAGCCGAGCATGGCTTCATGCAGTTCCCTGTCGTAAGGTGCCAGTCGCCCCCCGCAGTCTTTCCGTGGACAGAGCCGGCAGTTGCAAAATGGTATGTCTGACTCGAATTCCAGGCCCGAGACCGATTTCAGGGGGATCATCATGGTCTTTTCGGTCAGGCGGACGCCGATTGCCGCGGGAGCATCGCCGAGGAGCGAGAACAGGCGGTGCTGTTCCTCCAAGGGCCAGCCTTCGAGAGACCCCGGGTTCATCGTCGAGGTCGGTCCGGTCCCGAATCGTTCCCTGATGTGCTCCTTAAAAGTCGTGAGGGCGGTGCCCAGTGCCAGCATGGTGATGGTGTCTGCCCAGAAGGTGTCGAGCGTGTTGCAGCGGGTTCGGGACCATTCATCCAGTTCGGTCCCGCAGGTGGCGATAAAAGGGAAGGCTCTCCGATGATCTTTCAGATTGGTCTTCACAAGCCGGCTTTTCAGCGGGATACCGTCGATGAACACGGTCGAGTCGTTGCCGTGCTCGATGGCCGCCAGTTTATAGGCGATCTTCGGCCGGGCGATACCGGAAGCCTCGGTCAGGAGAGCGTCCAGATGGCGGGCCCGATCGCTCCCGGCTGTCACCCGCATCATCGGATAGAGATGATCGGGCGGGATGTCGAATGGGATGGCATCAATGACGGTGACATTCATGAGTTCATTGAGATCGGTTACGGCGATGGATGTCATGCCGCCGACAGCCTGTCGAAGATCTTGACCGCCTGAACGGCGGATTCGCCATAGGCGTCGGCGCCCATTTCTTCCCTGAGATGATCTGACGTGCAGGCGCCGCCGATGACGATCCTGACCCGGTCTTTCAAGCCTGCCGCGGCCACGGCGTCGACGACTTCCCTGATGCCGCCGACCATCGTCGTCAGAAGGGCGGAAAGCCCCACAAGCCGGGCGTTCGTTTCCGTGATCTTTGCCAGGATGTCCTCCGCCGGCACATCGACGCCGAGGTCGATGACCTCATACCCGTTCACCTGCAGGAGCATGCCGACGATATTTTTCCCTATCTCATGGATGTCTCCGCGAACGGTTGCCAGGATCACCGGTTCCTTTTTTACGGTTCCTCCACGGTCCATCCGTGCTTCCAGAAGCGGCATGACCTCCTTGACCATTTCTCCCGCCAGGATGAGGTCGGCAAGAAAATAGGTTCCCTCCTCGAACTGCCGGCCCACGTATTCCAGCCCTGCGCCGATGCCCTCCTCGATTATTTCCACCGGTGTCATTCCATCATCGAGGCAGGCCTGAACCCGTTCCTTGATATCGTCTATCAGGATGTCCTTGATCGCTTCCTGTACCGCCGTAAGAGAATCTTTCATCATTCCCACCTTTGCGCGCTCCGTATCCTCGATCACTATGAATGCGTTGCGATCGGGTATGCACCGTATTCGCGAACCGCCTGAAGCATGACCCGTAACTTGTGCGCCGGGATCGAACTCAGGCTGTGAACGGGTCCGATCATGAACCTGCCGCCGGGACCTATCCGCTCGATCAGATCTTTTACTTCCGCGACCACCTCTTCGTCCCGTGAACGGTCCGTCAGCAGGTAATCGACCCCGACACCACCCACGATCGTGACCGCGTCGCCGTGCAGCTCCTTTTCCCGGTAGATGTCTACGTTGGAGGTGTTTTCATAGGCGTGCAGACCGTCAACACCCCATTTTATGAAGGTATCGAAGAGAAGCGTGTTATCGCCGCAGGAGTGGAGGATATACTTGGCACCCCAGTCGTGAACCGCTTTGATGATACGCCGGTAGGGAGGTCCGAATATCTCGTCGACGAGCCGGGGATTCATGATGGGACCGCTCTTGAAGGCGAAGTCGTCGGTCTGTATGATGACGGGAATTCCCGCGTCTATCATGGCCATGTTGGTTTTCAGGCATATTTCCTCGTTACGCTTGATGAACCGCTCCACCAGGTCTTTCTCGCGCCTGAGCCAGATCGGCATTTTCTCGAATCCCACCGCCCAGAGCAGGGATTCCTGAATGCCGTAAGCCGATGCCTGGCCGCACAGGCAGGAGCGGCTGCCGTATTTCGAAACCATCTTCCTGAAGAACCGGTATGTGTTCTGAGCCAGGTCGTCCGTGTCCGGCCAATGAGGCCATGCTTCGAAGTCCTCACGGCTAGTGATGCCGGGGCCGCTGTACATGTAGGTCATGTTTCCGTATCCGTCCGGCTGTATCCTGTATACGGATCCCGTAAACCTCACCATGGTCCCGGAGTCCTTGAGGAGAAAGGTTTCGTCGAGGATCGCCCAGAGAGAATCGAACCCGAGCTCTACCTGGGCCTTGATGCGTTTCTCAAAGGTGCGGTTCAATTCGGCCTGAAAAAGGGATTTCGGCAGTTTGGCGCCCCACCGGTCAAGGACGAATCGTGTCAGGGGATTGTTCATTCGCTGTTCCTGGGAAATGAGAGGAGCACCGAGCACCTCGTTGAACGTCCGGTCTTCGACCATGGCCCCGAAGGAGGGTACCCGGTCGACCGGTTTTCCCTCGAGGGTCCTGATGATGCGCTCCACTGGATCCATGAACGACTCCTTCAGGCGGGAAGGTTACAGTTCTGTCGAACCTATGTCCGGGTAAACCGGTGATGGAGGAGGAACAGTACCCACGAATGCGCGTTATGTTTTGATCACAAGGACGGGTTTTCTGACTTTCCGGACCACCTTGTACGAAACGGATCCCAGGAACAGTTCCTCAAAATTTCCCGTTCCCCGGGAGCCGGTAACGATAAGAGATACGTCCTCTTCCTCGGCAACCCGCAGTATTTCATTGAAAGGGCCTCCTTTTTCCACGCGCAGGTGGACCTTGAAGCCGTGGTCTTTCAGGTCCTTTTCAATGGGCTTCATCTCGGCCGTTGCCTTTTTCTCAAGGTCTTCCTGAATTCCTTCGAGGTCCTTCCGGGCGTAACGCGAGAGGTCGCTCAATCCCCGGCGGTCGACGACATTGAGAATGATCACTTCTTCCGCACCGGCGCTTCGCAACTGTTTTATATACTCCAGCGCTGCCATGGACTCATTGGAAAAATCTGTAGCATAGAGGATCTTTTTAAACATTGGGAAATACCCCCTGCGTTACGTTGTTGTTTTCTCGAGTAATGCCGGATGTCGCTATAATTTCGTATATTATCCGGTTAGTCAAGAATAATTCGGGAATAATTCGGGAAACGGGATTTGGGAATCGAGATTCGTTATTCGGGAAAGGAGATTCGTTATAAAAAGACTTTGCTGTGATAAAAATCATAATGATTTTAATGTAGATATGAATCATGAAAGTTGTTAGACTAAGCGAATTAATATCACAGCCGGAGCCCCCGGCCTGAAGCGTGTCGGTAGTATCCTGTCGTAGCAAATCGACGGAACGGTTGTGATTGATCGGCATGGGAGGACAAAATTCACGATCGCCTTCGAAGAACTTAAGTACAAAAAGAGGTTGTAACCATGACGGGAAAACAGAAACTCGTAGTCGTCGTTGTTGAGGATGAAACTATCATCGCCCGTGATATCCAGAGCAAGTTGAAACGCCTCGGATACGACGCACCGGTGATCGCTTCAACGGGGGAAGAGGCGATACAGATAACGGAAGAGCTGCTACCTGACCTGGTTTTGATGGATATTATTCTGAAAGGGAACGTGGATGGGATAGAGGCGGCTGACGAGATACGAAACCGCTTCGACATTCCCGTTGTGTACCTCACGGCCTATGCCGATGAGAAGACCCTTGAACGGGCCAAGGTGACGGAGCCTTTCGGTTACATGCTCAAGCCCTTTGAGGAGCGGGAACTGCACAGCACCATTGAAATGGCCTTGTACAAACACGAGGCGGAACACAAATATCGCCAGGGTATCGACCGGCTAATGCAGGGCCTGGAGAATACCATCAACGCCCTGGCCTCAATGGTGGAAATCCGGGATCCCTATACGGCGGGACACCAGTTTCGTGTTGCACAGTTGGCCGTTGCAATTGCCGGGGAACTGAGCCTGTCCGAGGATGAGATAACAGGGATCCGGCTTGCCTCGCTGGTCCATGACATCGGAAAAATGAATGTACCGACCGAGATCCTGAACAAGCCGGGGAGAATAACAAGTACGGAGTTCCAAATAATCAAGCAGCACCCGGACACGGGATACAATATTCTAAAGGGCATCGAATTTCCCTGGCCCATCGCGGAAATGGTGCATCAGCATCATGAAAAGCTGGATGGGTCCGGATACCCCCAGGGACTTACGAACGGCCAGATACAGCGTGGGTCAAAGATAATCTCCGTGGCCGACGTGGTGGAGGCCATGTCGTCACATCGTCCTTACCGACCGGCCCTTGGCATAGAGGTTGCTCTCGAAGAAATTGAGAAGAACAGGGGAGAGACCCTCGATGTTGAAGCAGTCGATGCATGCCTGAGGCTCTTCAGGGAAAAGGGATTTAATTTCACAAAGACAGGAAAGGACCTGGACTCATAAGGCAGGGGCGGCTCACTCCGTTTCCGGTCCGAAAACCACCGGTTCCCGCAGGATGATCTGCTTTGCGAGGGCTGCTCTTTCCGCTATGATGGGGTGGCTTTCCCTGAGATCGGCCAGCTGGTTCAGATTATCGGCCGTGCGGGAAATGAGCATTGCAAGGTCGCCGTCCGCCACCCGCATCGATTCGGTCAATTCATCCCAATCCATCCCCCGCGCCCAGTGATAGATCGCTACGGCGGGCCACAACCGCAACGGGGTAACGTCAAATCCCGCTGATTCCATCCGTTCCACCAGGGGCGCTATCGTCCGGAAGATACGGTTGCAGGCGCGCCTCACCCGTTTCGGCACCTGCCGCTTGTAAAGAGGAATATCCTGATTCCGGTCATACACAAAATTCGCGATAACCGCCGCGAGCAGGGGCTCGTCATTTTCGGGGAACGCCCTGTTCCTCAGGCATTCGGCTATGAGCAGCGGCTGATCAAGACGGAGCCGTGATGCCCAGATACCGTCCTCCGTGAGCTTTCCCGCTCCGTTGACAAAGCCCTCGTTCTTAAGAAAGAGCAGGTACCGGTCGAATTCCTTCTTGAGGTTCTTCATGCCCCTTTTTTTGCCGGGATTCTGATAATCGGCAAAGGACATTTCGAATATGTCGCGGATCTCCCGGGGGGTGTGGGACAAAAGCAGGTTCAGTATCATGGAGAAGTCGTTTCTGATGCGGCTGAGGATCTTTTCCGGCTTTCTGTAATAAAGGTCACGCATGAGGGAGAGGTCCATGAACCGCCCGGGATAGGCAAGCATGAAGCCGATCCGGTCGAGGCCCCGCCGGCCCGCCCTTCCGGTCATCTGGTGAAATGCCGTTGCCGTGAGGGGAAGGAAATCGTGGCCGTTGAACTGGTCGGAATTGAAAAGGACCACCGTCCGTGCCGGGAAGTTGACCCCCGCCGCAACGGTGGTGGTCGCGAAAACGGCTTCAAGGTGTCCCCCCTTCATCATCCGTTCCACCATGAATTTCCACGCCGGCAATTGACCGCCGTGGTGGGCGGCGACCCGTGACCGGCGGAGATGGATAAGCTGCCGGTGCTTCTTCAGGAAAGGAAAACGTTCGAGGATGCTTCGGGAATCCTCGTCAAAGAGGAATTCATCGGTGCGCGATGAAGAGGTTTTGATACGGGTGACGGCATTATCGCACTCCTGCCGTGATTTCAGAAAGAAGATCGCCGGCAGAAGATTGAAGGTCCTGAGAACCGAGATGATATCGTCAAAGGGAGGCGGCATGAATCGGGACCGCCTGTCGGACCCTTGTTTGTCCTCGCTTCCGGAGGAGGGTATGCCGGGATACAGCCTGCGTTCCTTCAGGAGGGGCATCAATATTCCCGTGGGTGTGAGAAAGATCGGAACGAGCAGCACGGGCCTGCCGGATTCCTTCACGACGATGCATTGCCTGTCCCGAAGACCGCCCAGCCAGCCGGCTATTTCATCACTATTCCCGATCGTCGCCGACAGGAGCAGAAGCCTGACCCTGCGGGGCAGGTACATCATGATCTCTTCCCAGACAACGCCCCTGTCCTCGTCACCGAGATAGTGCGCCTCGTCAAGAATGACCAGGTCGAAGTCGAGGTCTTCTCCGTGGTGCATGGCATCGTAGAGCTGGTTTCGCAGTATTTCGGTGGTGCCCGTTATGATGGGCGCTTCGGAATTTTCCTTCGTGTCGCCCGTTAGTATGCCGACCTGTTCGGAACCGAAGATATCGCCGAATTCGACCCACTTGGCGTTGGTGAGTGCCTTCAGCGGCGATGCGTACCAGGCCCTTCCGCCCCGTTCGTATATCGCCTGGATGGCCTTTTCGGCGATCCAGGTCTTTCCGGAGCCCGTCGGAGCCACGACAAGGCAGTCCGATACCGACAGCGCCTCGAGGGCTTCCATCTGAAAGGGGTCCGGCACGAAGGGAAGCGGTTCGGGCTTTCCGATGCGTGAAAGGATGCCGGCAAGGGAGGGGTCGCAGGAGGGGACCATTCGCCTGCCCCGTGGTACATGCTTTGCTCCCTGCCGGTCGTTTACCGCAGACCGCCGCCCGCGGCGGGGCGGTTTTCGGTGATGATATGTTTTCGAATGCTCTGCGGCTGTCATAGAGTAAACCGTTTCCTGAATAGAAAGACCTGCTATCATACTTCGGCGGCAGGGTAAAGGGGATTGGTAATTCGGGAATCGTAATCCGTAATCCGTAATCCGTAATCATCCTAATCCCGCACTCAGTTACTCAGACACTTGATATCTTATTGACCTTCATCTGAAAATATGACATTATTCGTATACTTAGGGGGTTGAGAGCCATGGAGCAGGAATCCAGGGAAAAGACAGGATACGATGTGTTAATGAATGCCTGGCTGAAAATGGCGGGGGAGTTCTGGAAAATGGCACCCCGAACGGGTACGGAGAGTAACGACACATACGGCATGCCCGAGAGTGCCGAGGAAAAAGGTGAAGGTGGTGTCAGGGAATCACTGGAATCCACCCTGAGGCTATGGACCACCCTGGCGACGATGATGAGCGAGCCGGCGGCAGTGGATCCGGTGATGAAAGCGACCTCTGTTGCTCCTGAGATCATGATGAAGATCATGACCTCCACCTGGGAGGGGTATCTGCGCGCCCAGGACCAGTGGTTCAGGAAACTGGGCAAGATCGGTGAGCAGACGGAAGCATACACGTTTGAGAATCTCGATCAGAACATCAATCGTATCTGGTCGGACCTGTACCGGGAAGAGATAAGTCCCTTCTTACGGGTCCCCCAACTGGGCTTGACCCGGTTCTATCAGGAACGGCTCGGCCTGGCCATTGATAGATACAACGTCTTTCAATCAAAGCTGGGCGAGTTCCTCCGCCTTCTCTACCTGCCGATGGAAAAATCGGCCCGTGTGATGGAACAGCAGGTAGAGAAATTGACCCGAGAGGGGAAGCTCCCGGATACATCCCAGGATTATTACCGGATGTGGATCAAGATACTGGAAGGTCATTACATGACCCTCTTCAAGTCTCACGAGTATGCCCAGGCACTCAAAGAGACCCTCGATACCCTTGATGATTTTCTCCTTGCCAGAAGGGACTCTTTGCAGGATATCCTGCAGACCCTGCCTGTCCCGACGGAACGGGATATGGATGACCTGTACCAGGAGATCTATGCTTTGAAGAAAAAGATCAGGGAACTTGAAAAGAACAATAAGAAATAGGCGCTTTTGCTTTTCCGGAGGTTGAGCCATGGAGCAGCCTAAAATTCCCGTTGAAATAATCATGCAACAACTGGCCGAGGATGCCGGGAAGGTGCAGGAACGGGCGCAGAAAGCATCGGATATTCTTCTCGGCAGTCTTGATACTGCCATCGCCACCACGCCATACGAGGTGATCTACAGGCAGGACCGGGTAACCCTGAAACACTACCCTGCCGAGGCCGGAACGGAAAGTTCCGTTAAGACACCCCTTCTGGTCGTGTACGCCCTGATAAACCGGGAGACCATGCTTGACCTGCAACCGGGTAGAAGCGTCGTGAGCAGTTTCCTCAAGGCGGGGGTCGACCTTTATATGGTGGATTGGGGGTATCCGACCCGGAAGGACCGTTTTCTGACGATCGATGACCATGTGAACGTCTACCTGGATGATGTCGTCGATTTCGTGCGGGAACGGACGGGGCATGATACGATCAACCTCATGGGTATCTGCATGGGCGGCAGTTTCTGTGTCATGTATTCGGCCCTGCACCCGGAAAAGGTCAAGAACCTCATCACCACTGTCTGCCCCACAAACTTTGACACCGACCAGGGACTGCTCCATATCTGGATGAAACATGTTGACGTGGACCGCATGATCGACGCCTTCGGGAACATGCCGGGAGATCTGATGAACTTCGGTTTCCTGCTTCTCAATCCGGCCCGCCTCATGATCGATAAATACATCGGATTTCTTGAGAATATGGACAACAAGGCTTTCGTCGAGAACTTCATACGCATGGAAAAATGGATCTTTGACAGTCCCGATGTGCCGGGTGAAACATTCAAGCAATTCGTGAAGGACTGCTATCAGAAGAACCTTCTCATCAACAGCAGGCTCTATCTGAATGGAAAGCGGGTTGACCTGCGAAAGATAACCATGCCGCTGCTGAACATATACGGCCTTTACGATCACCTCGTTCCTCCAGGGGCCGCAGACGTTCTGACCAGCAAGGTGGGGAGCGCCGACACGGAGGATGTCTGCCTTGATACGGGGCATATCGGTATCTATGTGAGCTCCAAGACCCAGAAGGAATTCGTGCCGAAAATAGTGCAATGGCTTACCGAACGGGAGAATCCCGCGAAAGGCGGGGCCGGCAGGAAAGGGGCGCGGAAAAAAAAGGAGACGGTACGGAAGAAAAGAGAAACCGCTGCGGGAAAGAGGTCGGTCCGGGCGGGTCGAAAGATAGAAAAATAGTATTGGATGGAGACACCCTATGACGGAAAAAAATGATTTTTTTAATGCTTTTTGTAAAGTGAGCCGTGCCTTCGGGGAGGCATTTGATTCGGAGGAGCTGCTGAACCTTATCGTGAAAAGCGCCATCGACAGCATGGGCGGAAAAGCGGCGAGCCTTTTCATGTTCGATGAGAAGAGAGACCTCTTCATGAAAGGGGCGCAGAAAGGGCTTTCAAAGAACTATCTGCACTCGAAGCCGATCGATGCCAGGAAGGTCGTGGAGCCCATTCTTCACGGCGGTCACATCGCCATATACGACGCGACGACGGACCCACGGATCGAAAATCATGAGGCTAAGCGGCAGGAAGGTGTCGCTTCCATCCTGGTGGTGCCTGTCATGAAGAAAGGCCGGGCCATCGGGATCCTTGCGCTCTATACGAGCACCCCCCGGGAATTCAGTGAAAAGGAGGTTTCATTCCTGACGGCCCTCGCAGAGCAGGGGGGTATGGCCATCGAACATGCCCGTCTCGTCGAGCAACTGAGGAAGAACACACAACTGTTCTATGATCTTGCCGCGAACATAAACTCAAGTCTCGATGTCAGGAAGATCATGGCCGCCCTGTCCGAGGAACTCGCACGGGCCCTCAATGTCAAGGCAGTGTCGGTGCGGCTCCTTGATGAGAATGAAAAAATGCTCCGCCTCGTTGCGAGTTTCGGCCTGAGCGACGCGTATGTCAGAAAGGGCCCCGTGTCCGCGGAAAAGAGCATCGCCAAGGCGCTGAAGGGGACCCCGGTGGTGGTCAGAAACGCGGCGGTTGACCCCGGTGTGCAGTACCGGGAAGAGAAGCAGGAGGAAGGGATCGTTTCGATCCTCTGTGTCCCGATAAAAACAAGGGATAAGGTGGTCGGTGTGCTGCGGCTCTATTCGGAAGAAGAACGTGACTTCAGCGATGATGAGATCCTTTTTGTGTCGGCTCTTGCCCACCAGGGGGGGGTGGCCATACAGAACGCTTCCCTCTACCTGAAACTTCAGGAAGACATGAAGGACCTGAAGGATGATCTCTGGAGCCATCGGTCATGGTTTTAGTGTTTCGGTAAGGACGGCGCCGGTTGTTTGGGGCGGAACCCCCGTGTGAGGAAAGGAGCCTCTGCCATGAAGGGAATATCCATTGACGAAATGAAACTTGGTGATTGGGCTGAATTCGCGAAGACGATCGCTGAATCCGATATCTATCTTTATGCCGGCATTACGGGCGACCTCAACCCCGCCCACGTGAACGAGCAATATGCCGGGACGACCTTCTTTAAAACACGTATCGCTCACGGCATGCTTGCCGCCGGCTTGATATCGGCAGTCCTCGGGACGAAACTTCCCGGTCCGGGAACCATATATCTCCAGCAGCAGTTGAAATTCACGGCCCCCGTCAGGATTGGGGATACGATCACCGCCCGTGCTGAAGTTGTTGAAATAAACAAGGAAAAGAACAGGGTCCGCCTGAACACGACCGTTACGAACCAGACGGGAACGACGGTCATAACCGGAGAGGCCCTGGTCAGCCCGCCCAAGGCGTAAGCGGGTCTGTTCTACTCCTTCTTTTTCTTCCGTGCCTGTTTTCCCTTTTGAGACGCCGGTCTGCCCGCTGTTTTCCCGGGTCTTTCGGTTTGCTCGCCGGGCTTGAAGTATTCTCCCATTGACTGCACCAGCTTCTGAAATTCTTCAGTCTGGGTGGTCATGAGTTCCTGATATGCACGGTGGTAATCCTCGGCGGCGAGATGCTTTTTGGCAAGGAGTTCCCGCAGGTTTTTGATGGTCTCCTCTTGTGATCCCACTTCATTCTTGAGGTTCTCGTACTTTTCGATAAGTTCCAGGTGTTCCTTGCGAGGCACGACTCCCAGGTAGGCGAGATATTCCGAGAAGGACCGTTCAAAATCCTCGATAGCCCGTTCCCACATCCTGAGATATCCGGAAGCTGAATCACTGGTCCGATCAAGCCCGTAAGCCTTCTGAAAAAGAGCGGTCAGTTCGTCGAACCCCTTGAATCCCTGCTGTATCCACCGCGTCATTTCTTCCATCTGTTGCTGGCCCCTGACGTAGCTCGTCAGAAAGGCACTCCAGAACTGCAGGAAATTTTTATCCACTTTTCCCTCCCTTCTTGCTCAGTTCATCATCGAGGTCCAGTTGATAGCGGACTGGCCCCCGGTACCGTTTCCCCTCTCCGAAACGTGTATGCAAAGCATACTCGGATTCCGGGTTCGACCAGGAAGTGGCCATGGCGAGGTGTCCCTTCGGGAATGGGGTTACTTCCACATCGATGAAATCCAGCGGTGCCAAGGCCGTTTCCTTTTCGACGAGGTCATCGCTTTCGCCGTAACAGATCAGCCACTTGATCCCCTTTTCCTTCATCCCATGAAGATTCAGTTTGCGACCGAAGAGCTCGATGGGAAGCGTGCCGTCCTTCCGGATGGGAATGTTGTATGACTTGAAGCTGATGTCCGTGATGCCCAGGGGAAGGTCGACCCTCTCGTATCGCAGCCAGTGCTGGATGGCGGCGACGGTCTTGTTGATCTTGACATCCTTTCCGTCACGGGAGGTGAGCATGATCATGTCACGGTACATGGAGACCAGGGGAAACTCATCCTGGATCGCCTTCAGTTTGTACACCCAGCCCATAAGTTTGCCGTCGGCGACAAGATTGCCGTTGGGCATGCGTTTTGTTCCATAGGAGAGGTCATTGAAACGTTGCGGCAGCATGACCTTGAGGAAGTTGCCCAGTCCCTTGCTCCGTGTGCCGTCCATTGGCGACACGCAGGTGATCAGCGCATCCACCAGGCCGTCGAGCTCTCCTGAGAGAATATTGCACAGCGCGTTAAACCCTCCCTGACAGTAACCGTTCAATGTGACCGGCTTTCCATGCTTCTTTTTGACGACCTCGCAGAACAGGCGGGTGTCCCGGGCGTCATCTTCACCGGTCATCAACTGAAATTCAGGCGTCGTCGCGATATTTTTATTCACCCTGATGTAAATGGGGATACCGTGATTGGCATAATTGTGAACGTAACTTTTATTGTCGCCCGGCAAAAAGGCGAGCACATTACAACCGAGAACATAGGGCGGTATGACGATCAGGGGCTTGCCGTTCTTTTTTGTCCGGACCTTCTTGTCGGTGGGAAGGATCTGGTAGAGGAAGAAACGGTCCGTTTCCGCCGTCTTGATGTAGTTGCCGCTGTCAAAGTGAAACCCGTATTCGCTCCGGATATCGCGTATCACCTGAGGAAAAGTCTGAACGACCCGTTCCATCAACTCTGCCTCGTCGGTGCTGAGGCTTTCCAGGTCTTCTCCATCGATATCGAGTATGGTGTTCATGAAGGCCGAGAACGAACGCGTGAGCTCTTTCAGGTGATAGTCGCTTGTCACGGCATAGCTGCTTGATATCGCCTGTGTGGCAAGCTGCAGGTTCATCTGCAGAATGGCCGTGTAATCCCTGATACTTTCCCAGGCGGGGATGGTCAGCAGCTTTTTCCGCTCGGCTGTCTGGAAATAGCCGACGGCGATCCAGTATGCCTCCACGAAATCGTGAAAATATTTCAGAAGGCCTTCCCAGTAAAGCTGCATTGCCTTGTTCTTTTCAAGGCCTGATATGATCATGTTCATATACAGCTCTTGAAGCCGTTCCGGGTATTCCATTAAAAAGGTGTAGAATTCTTCAGTGGGATTCAGAGGGGGTGTCATGGCAACTCCTTATGGTAAGAAAGGTTCACTTGCGTTACCGGGGGTCGCGAAAAAATTCCTCCGTTCTTTGGAAATGGCTTTCCGCGCCCTTCTTTAATTCCTCCCAGGCCTTCCTGTATGCCTGGGTCAGGCGGTGCGTCAGGAGGCTTCCGACGGCCTCCAAACCCGACAACTGCTCAAGGAGGATCAACGACATCAGATTGCCCTGCTCCTGAAAAAAATCCGTTGTATGAAACATGTTGTCGACCATCAATCTGTTCGTTTCGATGAGTAGCCGTGTTATTTTTCTTTGTCGTTCGATCATTTTTGCGAGCCTTCAACGTGCATTGACCGTAAGAAAGGGGAGGGCGGTGCCGGTCGAACTGTCGCCGCCCTCGTCGCCGTTTTCTGTGTTACTTTCCCTTGCCTTTTGATTGCAGCAAGAATTCCTCGACCTTTTTGAAGCTCTCATCAACGGTCTGTTTGAACGCTTCACGTCCCTTCTTATAGGATGCTGCCCATTCGGAAATGGCCTTTTTCCCTTCTTCGGGCATCCAGGTGGCCTGTTCGAGAAGCGAATTCACCATTTTCTCCGCCTGGTCCTGAAGCATGACCATTGCGTTGAAGCTGTTGTCAAAGGTCGTCTTGTTAAAAGTGATCATCTGTTTGAATAATTCTTTCTGGTCCATAATACCCTCCTTCTCCTGTGCTTGTCGCATTATAGTATAATCATTCTGTTTTTGCGAAAAATTCTTCCACTTTGCCGAAGTTGGCATCGATGATGGTTTTGAATTCCTCGCGCCCCTTCCGATATGATTCGGCCCATTCCCGGGCGGTCTTCATCCCTTCCTCCGGCAACCAGGTCATCTGTTGCATTGCAACATCCGCTGATTTCTCCAACTGTTCCTGGCACATGACCATCGTGTTATAGGTGTTGTTGAACACCGTCCGGTAGAGCGTTACCATTTGTTTTGCAATTCTTGTAGTTTCCATTGTAGTTTCCATACCTTTTTCCTCCAGGCCGGTTTTTTTTGTTTTCACTAATATAATATTCAATACCCCATTGTCAAGGAATTTTTATTGCAATGCACAATAATATTTTTTTGACGATGAAATATTATATGTGCTTGTTATAACGATACATGATATAGAAATACCGTAAACTGACAGAAAATAAATATTGCACCGTAGAAGAAAAGTACCGGGAGGGGCGGCACCATGGATGATCACATCCTGTTGAAAAAGTATTCGAACAGGCGTCTGTATGACACGAAGAACAGCACTTACGTGACCCTCAACCAGGTCGCCGATATGATTCGCGGCGGGCAGACCGTCGAGGTCTTTGATGCCGGAACTGGAGACGACGTGACGGCCTTCATACTGACCCAGATCATCGTTGAGGAAGCAAGAACGAGAAACAGCCTTCTGCCGGTTCCTTTCTTGCACATGGTAATCCGATTCGGAGATACGGTCCTGAAAGAATTTTTTGAGAACTATCTGCAGCAGACCGTACAGAACTATCTTTCCTATAAGGATGAAATGGACAAGCATTTCAGAAAGTGGCTTGAAGTGAGCGCGGATTTCTCAGAAGCGGCGAAACAGACGATGCAGACCATGTCGCCCTTTCAATCCCTATTTGAGGGGGAGTTCCCTCAAAGAAAAGGGAAAGATACAAAGAAAAAGAAACCCTGAACTGAATCTTGATTCCTTTGCGGCATCGAAGACTTCCGGATACATCATTTCGAATGAATGTCACTGTGGTCGAGCATGAACGCGGCTATCCGCGTATAATGCTCCCTGAGCACCTTTTCCGATCGGAAGAGCGCCATGTGCCCCCCATCGCATATGAGGGTCAGTTTCTGCGAATCCGGTACCGAGGTTATATACTTCATGTGTCCCGTCGCCTGGAGCGGCGGGGCGATATTGTCCGCAGCGCCGCCGAGGGCCCATATGGGTACCGAGCCGGGATAGTCCGCTACATCGACCCTCCTGCCGTCGATGGTCAGTTTCCCCCGGATCAGCTCATTCTTGACAAAGATCCGTTTGTATGTGTCTTCGATAAAACTCGTTGGGAAGCACTGAACGAAGTTATACCACTGGTAAAAGGCCATCTGACGCTGAGCATCTGCCACTTTGCCCTTTTTGAGGTCGTCGAGAAGTCGTCGGAAGTTCCGTGCGTGCATGTCGGAGGACAGAAGGTAAAATCCGAGAACATGCAGCCTGCCGTCGAACATGTCCCGTCCCGACCCTGTGCGCTCTTCCCGGACCTTTCGGCCGAAAAGGACATCGAGATTTTCCATGTAATGTGCACCCGCCGCGCGGCAGAAATCGGTCAGGAAACCCCGCTCGGCATCAGTGTCCATGGGAGACCCAGCCGATCCGAAGGTTTTTCCCAGTTCCGGATTCAGGATGAGGGTGGTCATCAGGAGCGGTCCCGGCTGACAGACGGCGACCAGGTGCGAGGGATACCCTGCCCGGTCCCTGAGGTGCTGGAGGATCCGCCGGTACTGTTCAACCTGCCCGTCGAAGTTTTCGTGATGTCTCGTGCCGTCTACTAAAAGCGGAATATCCTCGGCGCATTTCTGTTCCACGATGGCCATCCGGGTAAGACCACAACTTCTGAGATAGAGCGCGACACGCTCGGCGATGTTCGAGTGGTGCCCGGCACGGGGGGCGAAGACCACCGTGTAATTCTCCACCGTATGGTTCACGTCGGCGGAGATGTCGATGAGCTTCATGCTCGGCAGGTCGAGAAGGACACGGGAGTGCGCGACCTCGTCACTCCAGTCCTGCTGGGGCAGGGCATCGGTGAAAAGCCTGATGAAATCGAGCTCACCGGTCCGTTCCTGGTAATACCGGATCAAGGGTTGGAGCAGGCTCTTCCTGTACAGGTGATACAGAGAATCGGTCGTTTCCCGGTAGAGGTCGAAACACGCTTCTGTCTTTTCCCTTTCACCCTGCGGTGTCAGTGAGACGAATTGCCGGGTCATCCGCAGGCCCGTGTCGTGAACGTTTTTCGCCATATCAAAACCCGCCGAAAGGGCGCGTATTTGTTCAAGGGCCACGTTCGCCGACAGTTCCAGGGGGATCTTCATGGATTCCATTTCATTGAGAACCAGGGGAAACAGGGTCATGATCGAATCAGGCATACCGTATTCATTCCTCCATCGAATCGCGTGTGATATCCGTCTCGGTGCAGCTGTCTTTCCGCGATGCACAATATAAGCACTCCGGGGGAAAAGTCAATGGGAAAGGAGGTCAACATCATTGTTGCAAGAATAAAGAGAAACCTCTACACTCCCGCTATATTCAACACGAGGAGGTTTCCATGCAACCAGATCCGTCGCGGTTACTTGAGAAGCTCGGCATTACCATCCCGCTTATCGGGCTTTACGATGCTCCCGATGCGGGGCCTTTCGAACCCCTGGTCCAGCCAGAGCCGCGTAAGCACACCTGCGTTTTTGCCTTCTATCAGGACTGGCTTAAAGGTAAGACGCTCCATATCACGGACCGGAATTACGGATGTGCCGGCGGCGGGCGCTGGCTCTGCGGTGCAAGCTCCCGTGCGGAAGAGGACCTGATCACGTTCCTTGTCGATGGCGAGGGATTGAAAGCATCACGTGAACTGATGGAACGATGGATCGATTACCGGAAGCCGCATCATCCGGAACACGGGCATGTCTGTATCGGGCCGCTTCGGGAAAGCCAGTTCGAATATCTCAAGAGCATCACCTTCTTCATCACGCCCGATCAATTGGGCGCGCTCAGCCTTGGGGCGAATTATGACAGCGCGCCCGGTGAGATCCCGCCCGTTATCGTGCCGTTCGGTTCGGGTTGCAGCCAGCTTGTCGGGCTTTTTGAGGACCTTGACGCGCCACAGGCCGTCATCGGCGCCACCGATATCGCCATGCGGCAGCATATCCCGCCGGACATTCTTGCCTTTACCGTAACAAAAGCGATGTTCCGGCGGCTCTGCGAACTGGACGAAAGAAGCTTTCTGTATAAACCGTTCTGGAAGAACCTGCGAAAGACACGGGAACGCTCAGAGTAATTTCGTCGCAGTGAAAAGAACAGTGGAATTCGAGCGCAGATTCGGAACGGACAAGGAGTTTGATCGCGTCTATACCGTCAGAGGGAAGTGACGTTTTGTGGTTGTAGCTCATAAAAAAAAGGGGATCGGTACGCTGAACATCTGACCGATTCCCCTTTTCACATCCTGGTGGGCCGTAGGGGATTTGAACCCCTGGCCAACGGATTAAAAGTC